>JAFLBG010000013.1 GCA_017303975.1 Bacteroidota bacterium | reverse complement strand
AGCCGTAAAACTTATTGGAATTCATTTTCATATTGGTTCACAAATTACAGATTTGGATGTTTTTAAGAATTTATGTGTTAAAGTAAATGAAATACAAAACTGGTTTGAGCAACAACAGATAGTTTTGGAGCATATCAATGTAGGTGGTGGGTTAGGTGTTGATTATTATAATCCGGATCAAAATTTAATTCCAGACTTTAAGCATTTTTTTGAAATATTTAATACTTTTTTGCACCTACGAAAGCATCAAAAATTGCACTTCGAAATAGGAAGAGCTATTGTAGCCCAATGCGGAACGCTTATATCTAAAGTCTTGTTTATTAAAAATGGCATAAATACAAATTTTGCAATTATTGATGCCGGAATGACTGATTTGATACGACCTGCGTTATATCAATCGTATCATAAGATTGAGAATCTATCTAAACAGAATCAAATGCATAGTTTTAAGTATGATGTTGTTGGACCAATTTGCGAATCGTCCGATTGTTTTGGAAAGGCTGTAGATTTACCAATAACCGAAAGGGGCGATATTATAGCTATACGCACTACTGGTGCCTACGGAGAGGTTATGTCGTCTAACTACAACTTGAAAGATAAGGCCCCAAGCGTATTTGCTTGAAAATTGTAAAAATTATTTCTTCTTAAAAAGTGCAAAAAACGAAACAATTGCCCAAACTGTTTCTAAAACAATAAATGGAATAGATCCCATTAGATACGCTCCATAACCTGCAATGGACGATCCGAAAAAATTACATAGCAAATAGGTTTTGCTTTTTTGATCTACTACATTGAATACTAGCAATAGAAAACCAATTAAAATTAATGTTACACCTATAGTGTTTATAATGTCTGCGTTTTGTAGCATAAGTCGTTTAAGTTAAATTTTTAGTGAAAATACAAGAATATCATCAGTTTGTTCGTTTTCGCCTCTCCAGTTTTCAATGGTGCGATTTAAAAAATATTTTTGCTCTATATACTCTTTTTGTGCACACTTTTGAAGTATCTTTTTAAAACTACCACTCGAAAACTTTTTATTGTTTGGCCCTCCAAATTGGTCTTGATATCCGTCTGAACATGCATATATAATAGTGCCTTTGTTTAATTCAATAGATTGTTCCACAATAATACCTTTAGATACATCGTCACTTTTGTTGAATGTAAATTTGCTGCCTTTTAATTCAATTAAATTGCTGTTTTGATAAATGAACAATGGTCTATTTATCCCGGAATAAGTTAGCACTCTTGTTTTTTTATCAAAAGTGAAAAAAGATTAATCCATGCTGTCGTTTAATTTTTGAACAGCATACGTTTTCTTAAACAAGGTATTTAGGTTATTAAACAACGAACTTATTACTTTTGCCGGTGTTTTAAATTGATTGGCTTTTGTATATCTATTGAGTAATGTAATGCCAATCATGCTCATCATTGCAGCCGGTATTCCATGCCCGGTGCAATCTCCAATGGCAAAATAAAATTGGCTTTCAGTTTCGTGATACCAATAAAAATCTCCACTGATAATTTCTTTGGGTTTGTACAATAAGTAACAGTCTGAAAAATATTTTTTCAGTTCAGGTAATTCAGGAAATAGAAACGACTGAATTCTGTTAGCATAAACAAGACTATCGGTAATATCTTTATTTACTTGAGAAAGCTCTTTCTCTATTTTTTTTTGATCACTAATGTCGGAGTCAACGATTATGATATACTTTACATTTCCGTCTTCATCTAAAATAGGAGACATGGTTGAAAATCCCCATATTTCCTTCGTGTCTTGATATTTGTTGATTGATTCGTAGTTGAACGATTTTTTTTCAGCAACACATATTTCGAAATAATTTTTGATGTTTTTATTGTTGCTTATTTGAGTAATATTTTTCCCACGTTGGGATATAAACTGATTTAATGTTAAGCCATGAAAACGTTCAAAACTATCGCTTACCCAAATTAAATCTCCTTTGCTGTTTAAAATTAAGATAACGTTATCTGTATTGTTAGCAACCAACGACAGTAGCTCTAATTGCTTGTTTTGTTCAATAATTATTTGTTCGTTTGTTTTTTCCTCGGTTACATCTTGCCCAACTCCAATAATGTATCCATCCATTAATAAAGAGTCTTGCCATTGTATGTATCTTTTATTGCCCGATTTATCAAGCAGGGAATTGATGTATGTTTTAGTGTCAATTTCTTTTATTCCTTTTGCACAATCGGATACATATTTTTTAAATTCAGCTACATCATCTTGATTGTTTCTAGTTTTTTCCCACCAGCCGGTTCCTATAAGTTCGTTTACTGAATATCCTAACACCTTAGTAATAGTGGGGTTAGCAAAAATAATATTTGCATTTTCATCTGTTATAAGAATAATAGATGAAGTTTCGTTAATAATTAGATTAGAAAAAATGTTTTTATTCTCTGTAGCTATTTTTTCTTCCATACTTAGTAATTAAGTGCAAATACCAATACATCGTCTGTCTGTTCACTTTTGCCTTTCCAGGAATTAAATTTATTCTCTAAATATTTTTGATGATCTGTAAACGGTGTTTGAGTTAGACTCACCAATTCATGTTTGAATTTCTTTATTAAGAATTTTTTATCATAAACACCCCCAAATTGATCATAAAAACCATCGGAAAATGCGTAAATCAAATCTCCTTTTTTTAACGAATAGATAAGTGGAGGCCTTGCAAAAACATCTGCATTGGCATTGTATATTGGCATTCGATAGCCTTTAAATGGAACTAGTTCATTGTTGGCTACTAAATACAACGGCCTATTTATGCCATAAAAATGTAGTTCGTCTGTTTCGAAATTTATTTTAAAAAATGCTAAGTCCACCGTATCGTTTAACACATTGTCTTTCACTTTTGAATTAAACAAGTGGTTAAAGTTGGAATAAAATTCTTTAACAATTTGGTTAATGGGAAGATCTTTATTTTGTTTGCAAATACGATTCATTAATGTAATTGTTACCATACTTAGCATGGCTGCAGGAACTCCATGCCCTGTGCAATCTCCAACCATAAAAAAATATTCGTTGCCATACTTTTTAAACCAATAAAAATCACCACTTACAATATTTTTGGGTTGTGAGTATAGAAAAACATCAGAGAAATCATTTTTTAAATGTTCGAATTCCGGAAGTAAAAAAGATTGGATGTGTTTAGCATATTTAAGAGCATCCAATAAATCTTTGTGCTTTGAATTTTTTTCCAGTTCCAGTTTTTTTCTTGCCGAAATATCACTGTCAATGATTGTTACGTATTTTATTTTTCCATTCTGATCTACCACGGGCGTCATTGTTGACAATTCCCATACTTCTTGCCCTTTTACTTTTTTATTTAACGATTGGTAGTTAACAGTCTTTTTTGTAGTAATACATTTTGTAAACAAGTTTCGTATGTCCGGAAAATTACTCGCTTGAAATATTGATTTGCCAAATGTTTCTGTAAATTTTTCGTACGACAAATGATGTAAATTTTCAAAACTAGGACTTACCCATAAAATATCTCCAATGCCATCAAGTATCAATACGATATTGTCTGTTTTGCTAGCTACTTGTGATAGTAGCTCTAATTGTTTGTTTTGAATTTTAATAATTTCTTGTTGAAAAATATTATCCGTTACTTCTTGCCCTATGCCAATTAAATACTCTCCCGGAATAAGCGAATCTTGCCATTGAATCCATTTAATAGTGCCATTTTTATCTCTTACCGGATTGGTGTGAACTGTTTTGTTTAACGGAGCGCTTCCTGTAATGCAATTCTTTACAGATGTAATATATTCTTCTCGTTTTACGGAATCTGAATGTGCTAATAACCACCAATTTTGTCCTGAAATTTCTTGTGGTGTGTATCCTAATATTTTCGTAATTGAAGGGCTTACATAAACAATATTCGCATTTTTATCGGCAACCATTGCAATGGTTCCTATCTTGTTTAATATAAGTTCGTTTAGGTTGGAATTTTTTTTAAGTAATTTTTCTAAGCCGGATTCAACAGCCATAAAATGTGGTTAAAGCGATAGCTTAATATACAAAAAATAATCTTTTTAAGCTACTAAAATGGATAGAATATAAATTTGGACTTATTCATTTTATTTCAACTAGTTCGGTCAGTATGTCGGTACATACGAGTCAACTGTCATAGCCCATTGGTGTATTCCACCTTCTAAGTTTAACAAATTGGTATAACTGTATTTTTCTTGTAAAAATTTAATTGCTTGTGCACTTCGCATTCCATGATGGCAGTACAATACAACCGTTTTGTTTTTTGCAATTTGATTGTAATTATTCGGAATTGTATTTAACGGAATTAGTTTTTCTGATATTTTGCACAACTCAAATTCAGAAGGCTCTCGAACATCTATAATATCAATGTCTTCTCCCAACTGCATTTTTGTATGTAATTCTTGTGGTGAAATGGAATTAACAAGGCTAGGGTTGAAGCAAAGTAGTTCGTAATTATTTTCAAGTTCCTTTATCTTTTTATTTTCCGGATTCAATTCAATTTCATAAGTGTTATAGGTGTTTTGCAAACAATTAAACACCAGTAATTTGCCGGAGATGCTCTCTCCTAATTGGCACACTATTTTAATAGCTTCTGTAGCCTGCATTGTTCCTACTATTCCGGGTAGTGCTCCTAATACACCAATTGTAGCGCAGTTTGGAGTATCTGTCATACTTGCCGGCTCCGGAAATAAGCAACGGTAGGTTGGGCCATTTCTGTAATTGAAAACTGTTACTTGCCCTTCAAATTTATGTATGGAGCCAAAAACAAAAGGTTTGTTTAGGATTACACACGCATCATTTACTAAGTAACGTGTCGCAAAATTATCGCTTCCATCAATTAGTAAATCAAAATCGTTAAGTATTGATAGTGCATTTTTAGTATTTAGTCTTTCTGTAAAGCCAATAAATTGTGTGAATGGATTCTGTAGTTGAAGTTTTTTAATCGCAACTTCCACTTTTAATTTTCCAACATCATCTCTCGTAAATAAAATTTGCCGTTGTAAGTTTGATTCTGAAACGGTGTCATCATCCACAATTCCAATAGTACCAACTCCTGCAGCTGTTAAATACTGCAATGCCGGACATCCTAAGCCTCCTGCTCCAATTATTAATACTTTGCTCTGTTTTAGCTTTTCTTGGTTTTCTATGCCAAACTCCGACATCATAATATGACGGCTATAGCGTATTTTTTCTTCTCTTGAGAGCATACCTAAAAATATTCTAATTGAAAGATTTCAAAACTTAACTCTTTCGAATTACAGTTGTAGCGTTAGCTTGCACAGTGGGTGTTATAATCAAATCATTTATGTTTACATGTGCCGGTCGTGTTGCCACCCAGTAAATTGTTTCGGCAATATCTTCGGCTTGTAAAGGTTTTAATCCAAGGTAGGTTTTTTTTGCACGCTCTTCATCTCCTTTAAATCGTACAATAGAGAATTCTGTTTCTGCCATTCCCGGATTAATTGCCGTTACTCTTATATGATGCGGAAGTAAATCAATGCGCATGGCTTTGTTTAGCGCATCAACGGCATGTTTGGTGGCACAATAAATATTTCCGTTAGCATACACTTCTTTGCCTGCAATAGACCCAATATTAATAATATGTCCTTTCTGCTTTTCAATCATTAAAGGAGTTATCAATCGTGTCATGTATAACAATCCTTTAATGTTGGTATCAATCATTATTTCCCAATCATCAATATTACCCTCTTGAATAGAGGATAGTCCCATTGCCAAGCCTGCATTGTTTACCAAAATGTCTATGTTTCGCCATTCTTGGGTAAGTGAAGCAATTGCTTTTTTTACATCTTCTAATTTTCGAACATCAAAACATAAGGTCAATACCTTAATCGAATATTTGCTTTGTAAATCTTTTGCAATAAAATTTAATCTGTTTTCTCTTCTGCCAGCTAAAATTAAATTGTATCCGTTTTTGGCAAATAGCTCGGCTGTAGCTTTTCCAAATCCTGCTGTTGCTCCTGTTATAAATATGGTCATCGTATTTCTTTTTGCTAAATTACAGTAGTTTCCCAATTTTTTATCCGACTACGCTTTATTTTTTATAATTTAATAGCAAGTATTTACATCCTATTTTAGTTCTACAAAACAATGTCAGCAAATACATTTGGTAAAATATTTTCAGTAACAACCTTTGGCGAATCGCACGGAGTGGCTATAGGTGGTGTTATTCAGGGATGTCCAGCCGGATTGGAAATAGACGTTGATTTTATACAACAAGAACTTGATAGACGTAAACCGGGTCAATCCGCCATTACAACGCACCGTAAGGAAAATGATGAAGTTGAATTTTTGTCGGGAATTTTCGAAGGGAAATCATTGGGTTCTCCCATTGCATTTATCCTCAAAAATAATGATGCCCGTTCTGCAGATTACGACCAATTGAAAAATGTATTTCGTCCGTCTCATGCTGATTATACTTACCAACAGAAATATGGTTTGCGTGATTATAGAGGAGGCGGTCGTTCCTCTGTTCGAGAAACAGCTGCAAGGGTAGTAGCAGGTGCGATTGCAAAACTATTGTTAAGTAAAATTGGAATTAAGATAAACGCCTACACTTCGCAAATTGGAACCATAAAATTAACTACAGAGTATAAAATTTTAGACTCGTCTAAAATTGAAAGTAATCCTGTTCGTTGCCCGGACGAATCGGTGGCTAAGCAAATGATTGCAGCCATTGAAAAAGTAAAATTAGAAGGGGATAGCTTAGGTGGTGTTATAACATGCGTTGTTCAAGGTGTTCCAATTGGTTTAGGGGAACCTGTTTTCGATAAACTACATGCCGACTTAGGAAAAGCAATGCTAAGCATAAATGCAGTAAAAGGATTTGAAATTGGCAGTGGCTTTGCAGGTTCTGCTATGAAAGGCTCCGAACATAATGATGCGTTTGAAAACAGAAATGATAAAATTGGTACAACTCAAAATTATTCGGGCGGAATTCAAGGTGGAATAAGCAACGGAGAGGATATTTATTTTAATGTTGCATTCAAGCCAACATCTACAATTGCGAAACAACAGCAGACAATAGATGTACAAGGCAATCCTGTTTTATTGGAAGCCCAAGGTAGGCACGACCCATGCGTGGTGCCTAGAGCTGTTCCTATTGTAGAGGCGATGGCAGCTATTGTTTTAGCCGATCATTATTTAAGAAATAAATTAAGTAAATTGTGAAAATGAAAACAGTATCTATTTTACTACTCTCCGCAATTTTAGTATTTTCTGCCTCGTGCAAGAAAAAAACAGCTAACTATAAATGCACTTGTCAAAGTAAAATGGGTGGAGTTTATACAGAAGACTCCCAATCATTCAATGATGTTACCTTTGAGGATGCGGAACAAAAGTGTGGTGTAGCAGATAATTTTTATTATTCCCCCTCTGAATATAAACAGTGCTCTGTTGCTAAAGAATAAGTTTACTTTTTGTTCTGTGTATCTAAACTATCTTTTTTAAAATCTGCATCTACTTCCCGCAAAAAATAATATTCTTTGTATTGTCTTCTTAGCTCGTTGTTTATGTAATCTGTATTCATGTAATCATACGCAAACTGATTCTGAGACATACTAAACGAAATTTTAGCAATGGGCTTTTGAAGTATGGAAGTATCTAGTTCTTTAAGTTCTTCAAAAATACTTATTTCAAAAGGAAATCCGTACCCAATCTTTCGTTCCGGAGGCACTTTGGTATTTACCTCAATTAGCTTTGAAACAAAGCCTTTTTTGCCTATTTCAATAGTAAATTTTTTGTTCAATGGAAGTCTGAATTTGCATTTCCCTTTTTTGTTGGTGTAGAATACGGCTACTAGTTTTTTCGATTCGTTATAAACACAAATTTTAGACGAGTCTAAATTTTCGTTTCCTGCCTTATCAAATGTTTTTGTTTTTTTTACAATTCCATCCAATTCAATATACTGCACCTTATTGATAGCAAGTGTATCTTGGGAAAATGAGTAATGGGTCGTAATCAGTAAGACTGTGAAAAAAGAAAAACGAAAAATAGAGAATTGGAGATTATTTAAATAAAGTAAAATTATTTTTTTCACGGACTTTTAGATTAACCTAAATTTTTACAAACTACTTTATTTATTTAGTAAACGCATATTGAATTAAATTAGCCCCCATTTTAAGTGCTTTTTCACGAGCATCCGGAGAATCTTTGTGTACCTCAATATTTTCCCATCCATCTCCCAAGTCACATTCTACCGAATAAAAACAAACTAATCTTCCTTCATAAATCAAACCAAATCCCTGCGGTGGTTTATTGTCATGCTCATGAATCTTGGGAAGCCCGTTCGGAAATTTATATTTTTGATTGTAAATAGGATGATTGAACGGTAGTTCTACCAAATCCAATTCCGGAAATATTTTTTTTAATTGCGGACGAATAAATTTGTCCATTCCATAATTATCATCTATGTGCAAAAAACCGCCACCTGTCAAGTATTTGCGCAGGTTTTCTGCTTCCTGCGTGCTAAATATAACATTTCCATGCCCTGTCATATGTATAAATGGATAATTAAAAATTTCGCTACTGCCAGACTCAACAACTGCTTGTTCCGGGTCGATATTCATTTTTAAGTTATCGTTGCAATATTTAATCAGATTGGGCACAGATGTTTCCAGATTTGCATACCAATCGCCCCCACCATTGTATTTCAAAACTGCAATTTTATAAGTAGGAGTGAAGGATGTTGAAAGTATAAAGCACAATGTACAAAGTGCTAAATAACCTATATTAGTTTTGATCTTAAAACAACAAAAAAGTCTACTTAGTTTTGAATATGATTTAGAAATGAGTTTCATTTGAAGGTAGTTGCTAATTTGATTTTACGCATTACAATCCACTATTCAAAAACAATAAATTGTTTGATTTTACCCCCAAAATTACTAAAAAACGTCTGTATATCTTACTATCAATCAATAATAAACGATAAAAAGTGGGCCTTGTAAACTTTGTTTGGTCTATTTTGCGTTTTTCGATTAAAAAAGTTAGGTTTGCACTCTTTTAAATACTATTAAAACGTTATTAAACAACTATAAATTATGCAAAATAAAGGTGCAATAACCACATTTGGAGTTCTTTTGGGCATTATCTGTATTTACTACTTGTCTTTTACTTGGGTTACCCGTGGCGTAGAGCAAGATGCAGAGGTATTTGCAAATGAGTATATTTCTCAGCCTGCTGTTATTGAAGCTGCCAAAGCCGCTTCTAACGGAGATGCGATGAAGCAAGAAGATTATTTGAGCAATGCTATGGCTCTTAAAAGAGATAAATACCTTGATTCTTTGCGTAAGGAGGTTGTTTTTAACATTGGAGTTGCCAAATATACTTATGATGAGTGTAAAGAAAAAGAAATAAACCTTGGTCTGGATTTAAGAGGTGGGATGAACGTTACCCTTGAGATTTCTGTTGCAGATATTTTGAAAGGGATGTCAAATAACCCTGAAGATATTGGATTGAACGATGCGATAAAAGTTGCGCAAGTAAAGCAACGTACAGACAATAGAGATTTTGTAGTTCTTTTTGGCGAAGCCTATAAAGCTAAAAATCCGTCATCTCGATTAGCTCCTTTGTTTCAAAGTATTGAACTAAAGGAAAAAATTAATTTTAATTCAAAAGACGAAGAAGTACTTGCTATTCTTATTGAACGAGTTCAAGAGTCGATATTAACTGCAGAAAATACACTTCGTGCACGTATCGATAAATTTGGAGTAACACAACCTAATATTCAACGTTTACAAGGTTCTGGTCGTATTTTGGTTGAGTTACCTGGAGTAAGCGACAAAGAGCGTGTTCGTAAATTACTACAAGGAACAGCTAACTTAGAATTTTGGGAAACCTACGATAATAAAGAGATTTACCCAATGTTGGTAGAAGCTAACAAGCGTATTGCAGATTTCGAAAAGCCGGCTACTTCTTCAGCATTAGATAGTTTATCTGTAAATGCTGATTCTACCGCTAAAGCTGCTGTTGCAATAACTGATACAGCAAAAGCAGTACAAGCAGATACTACAAAAAAATCATTGGCAGATCAATTGGGAACAAAAGATAGTAATGGCACTTCTGCTTTATCAGATACATCAGCTGCTGCACGTATGCAACGTGAAAGACCTTTGTTTTCTCTTTTAAACGAAAATATTTATCAACGCGATAATCAATACGTATTGGCTGATGGACCGGTTGTGGGTCTTGCTAAAAGTAAAGATACATCTAAGGTTAATGCTTATTTAAATAATCCTAAAATAAAATCATTGTTCCCTTCAAAACTTAAATTGATGTGGACAGTAAAAGCATCTAAACGTTACAAAGACGATATTTTTGAATTGGTTGCAATAAAAATATCCTCTCGTGATGGTAAAGCTCCTTTAGCAGGAGATATCATTGCGGATGCAAGAAAAGAAAACGATTACAACGGTTCTGGATATTACCAGATATCTATGAACATGACTACAGAAGCCGGAAAAACTTGGAAACGCTTGACTGGCGACAACATTGGAAAGTCTATTGCAGTTGTGTTAGATAACAAAGTATACTCTTTCCCGACAGTTCAATCAGAAATTGCTGGTGGACGTTCTCAAATTACCGGAGATTTTGCTTCAAAAGATGCGGATGACTTGGTAAATATTCTTAAAGCCGGTAAACTTCCTGCACCCGCTAGAATAGTGGAAGAAACTGTTGTAGGTCCTACATTAGGAAAAGAGTCTATTAGCTCTGGTTTATTGTCGTTCGTAATAGCACTTGGAGTAGTGTTGTTATTTATGGCATTCTATTACAGCAAGGCTGGTTTGGTAGCAGATATCGCACTTTTTGCAAACGTGTTTTTAGTAATGGGCGTTTTAGCATCTTTGGGTGCAGTACTTACTTTACCAGGTATTGCAGGTATTGTGCTTACAATTGGTATGTCAGTAGATGCTAACATTCTTATCTTCGAACGTGTCCGTGAGGAGATGGCCGCAGGTAAAGGGGCTGGGTTGTCAATTAAAGAAGGTTTTAGTCATGCAATGTCTTCTATTCTTGATTCCAACGTTACAACTCTTTTACTGGGCGTAATTCTGTTCGTTTACGGAACCGGTCCGGTGCAAGGTTTTGCTACAACATTAATAATTGGTATTCTAACTTCTTTATTCTGTGCAATATTCATTACTCGTTTGATATTCGACTCAATGTTAAATAAAAATCAAACGATAGCATTTTCTACCCCATTAACAGAAAATGCATTTAAGAATACTAAAATTGACTTTGTAGGTAAGAGAAAATTATACTATGTTTTTTCCGGGGCCTTTATCTTACTTGGTGCTGTATTTTTCTTTAAAAATGACGGATTTAATTTAGGTGTAGATTTTAAAGGAGGTCGTTCTTATGTGGTAAGATTTGATAATAAAAAAACAACTGATGAAGTAAAAGAGAAACTTTCTGAATCATTTGGTACTTCCCCAGAGGTTAAAACGTATGGCGAAAGCAATCAGCAAAAAATAACAACAACTTATTTAATCGATGATTCATCAGAAGATGCGGAGACAAAAGTAGAAGCTAAGTTAAAAGAAGGGCTAGATAAGGTTGGAGAGAATTATAAAATTTTAAGTTCTCAGAAAGTAGGGGAAACAATATCAAGAGATATTAAAACCAAAGCTATTTGGTCTATTTTATTTTCTTGTTTAGTAATGTTCTTATATATTTTGATTCGATTTAAAAAGTGGCAATATGGCTTAGGCTCTGTAGTTGCGTTGCTTCACGATGTGCTTATTATTCTTTCTTGTTATGCTATATTTGACGGTGTGATGCCTTTCTCTTTAGAACTAGACCAACATTTTATCGCTGCAATATTAACTGTAATGGGATACTCAATGAATGATACCGTAGTTGTGTTTGATAGAATAAGAGAGTATTTGTCAAATAACAAGAAGAATGATTTAGATAAAGGAGAACGAAATACCGTTATTAATTACGCATTAAATAGTACACTTAGTCGTACTGTTAATACATCGTTGACAATTTTCTTTGTATTGTTAACAATATTTATTTTTGGTGGCGAAACTATCAGAGGATTTTCCTTTGCCTTGTTAATTGGTATTGTAATTGGAACATATTCATCAATTTGTATTGCAACACCTGTTGTAATTGACTTTGATAGAAACAAAAAAGAATAACAAATTTTTTCACTAAATTTAAAGGTCGTTGTTTAGTAGCAACGACCTTTTTTTATACCTAATTATTTTTATATGCAAATTAATTCAACTCTTCTTTTTTTGAATTTAGGTGGTGGAGAGGTATTTGTGGTGGTGTTTGTGATAGTGTTGTTTTTTGGGTCTAAGCGCATTCCTGAATTGGCAAGAGGTTTAGGTCGAGGAATACGAGAGTTTAAAGATGCAGCTAGTGGAATTCAAAAGGAGATTCAAGATAGTGCAAATGTAGTGGAAGAGGAAGTAAAGAAAATTGATAAAGACCATTTATCCTAGTTATTCGTATGTATTGAAAAAACAGAACGGGTTGTAAGAAATAATTCTTACAACCCGTTCTGTTTTAGTAATATTCTTATATACTAATCTCCATCCAACATATTTCCAATGCCCCCTAGAATGCTGCCTTCTTCTTTTCTTTTATACGTTCCATAAGCCAATATACGTCCGGCTAATCTGCTAATTGGTAGCGATTGTACCCATATTTTTCCAGGACCGGTAAGTGTAGCAAAAAACAAACCTTCTCCTCCCAAAATGGTGTTTTTTATTCCTCCTACAAATTCAATATCATAATTTACATCTTGCGTAAACGCCACAATACAGCCAGTGTCCACTTTTAGTTTTTCTCCGGGAGCTAGTTCTTTTTCAATTATCATACCACCTGCATGTACAAAAGCGTATCCATCTCCTTCAAGCTTCTGCATAATAAAACCCTCGCCTCCAAATAAGCCGGTTCCTAATTTTTTTTGAAACTCAATACCTACCGATACTCCTTTAGCTGCGCACAAAAAAGCATCTTTCTGACAAATTATTTTTCCTTTTAATTGTTGTAAATCGAGCGCTATTACTTTTCCTGGATAAGGAGATGCAAACGTTACTTTTTTCTTCCCATTTACAGTATTTGTGTAGGCGGTCATAAATAAACTTTCGCCTACAAGCAATCGTTTCCCGGCTGACATTACCTTTCCTAAAAAACTGGTGCTTTGGGTTGCCGATCCATCTCCAAAAATGGTTTCCATTTGTATGCCTTGCTCCATCATCATAAAGCTGCCCGACTCTGCAATGGCTGTTTCTTGTGGATCTAATTCTATTTCCACACATTGCATTTCCTCTCCATAAATTTTGTAGTCAATTTCGTGGTTTGTTCTCATTTTTAATTTGTTTTAGGAACTAAATTTAAACAACTTTAAGCTATCCCTATTTGGGTTAACATTTATTAACTAAAACGTTGCATGGCAGATTATATAAAAGGAAGAGGAGCTCAAGTTAATACGAACAACAAATTTTTAAAGAAAGAATTTACGCAACAGCATATTGATGCTATTGATGAGGAATATGTGCCGGACGAAAAGACGCAGTATTTTTATGAGTCGCCAAAAAAAATTATAAATAAAGTACAAAGCGCAGATGTATATGGCGAGTATTCGATGAATGCATACCAAGGTTGTGAACATGGATGTATTTATTGTTATGCTCGAAATGCTCACGAATATTGGGGTTTTAGTGCAGGCTTAGATTTTGAGCAGAAGATTATTGTAAAAAAGAATGCCCCAGAACTATTAGATAACGAGTTGTCTAAAAAAAATTGGAAATCAGCTCCTATTATGCTTTCCGGTAATACCGATTGTTATCAGCCTGTAGAGCGTAAGATGGAGATTACACGAAGAATGCTGCAAGTACTACTTAAACATAAGCATCCGGTTGGGATGATTACAAAAAATAGTTTGATTTTACGCGATATAGATTTGTTGCAAGAGCTTGCCAAAAATAAATTGGTGCATGTAATGGTTTCAATTACTACGCTTAAAGAAGATTTACGACTTGTAATGGAGCCTCGCACTGCAACTGCTAAGCAACGATTAAAAATAATTGAAGAGCTCAATAAAAATTCTATACCATGTGGTGTAATGAATGCGCCAATTATTCCGGGATTGAATAGTGACGAAATACCTGCTGTTATTAAAGCCGCTGCTGATGTTGGAGCTGCCAGAGCTGGTTATACGTTGGTGCGCTTGAATGGAGCTGTAAGTCAAATATTTACTGACTGGGTAACTAAAAACTTTCCGGATGCATCACAAAAAATTTTGAATCAAATTAAAGAATGTCATGCAGGTAGTTTGAGTGATAGTAGACCTGGTACACGCATGAGTGGCGATGGAAAAGTTGCAGAGATGATAAACAGATTATTTAAACTTTCGGTAAAAAAATATATTTCACTTAATACAAATTGGTATGAGTATGATACACAGCTTTATTATACCAATAAAGAGAAACAACTAAGGTTATTTTAGAATCCCATTCCAAATCCTACACGAATAATTGGGTTTTGGTAGGGAGATAATTCAGAGTCATTTACATTCCACAGCGCCATTAAATTCATAAATGCATTTGCTCCAACTCGCTGTCGGTAGCCGCCACCCACTAAAACACTTTCTAAATTATAACGTCTATTAGTATAAAAATCCCATTGCCCGTTAAGCGATTCGTATTCTGCATGAGCAAAAATGTTTTCAAGAATAAGGTATCTTCCAAAAACTCGTCCTCCGTATATTTTATTGGTATAGCTGTAGTTATTATCGCGCATGTAAATATAGGTGCCTCCAATGCCGGCTAATAGTTTTTCAGTTAGCTTGTAACCAATGGCAGGCGAAGCATCAATAAACGTAACCGTTCCAAATTGCATTCCCATATTTCCGCCAATAAAAAACTTGCTGAAATCAAATTTTTTAGGAGGTTTGGGTTTGTTAAAATGAGTAGTGTCGTATTGTGCAAAAACAGAAGAAGCAAAAAAAAGTAGAATGCTGTTCAATATTATATGTTTAAGAATAGCTTTATTCATATTTTTTGCGTTACTTAAATATAACACTTTTATTTTTTTGTATGAACATTTTAGTAACCGGTGCTAGTAAAGGAATTGGTGCAGAGCTAGCTAAATTAGCAAGTAGAGAACACTATGTATTTGCTATTGCCAGAGATGATTTAAAATTACAAGAGTTAAAAAAGCATAATCCTTCTATACATGTTTTTGTTTTTGATTTAGAAAAAGGAAATTTTTCTCAACTGGCAGCAGAGGTAAAGTCTAAACTAGGAACCATAGATATAGTGATTAACAATGCCGGAATGCTTTTAAATAAGCCTTTTTTAGAAATCACAGAAAGGGAATTACAGCAGGTATATAACGTAAATGTGTTTGGTGTTTTTAAGCTAACTCAAAATCTATTGCCTCTTTTTTCAAGCTCAAACTCACATATTGTAAATATTAGCAGCATGGGTGGGTTTCAAGGTTCTGCAAAATTTTCAGGATTAAGTGCATACAGCTCTAGTAAAGGAGCCTTAAGTATTTTAACAGAATGTTTAGCAGAAGAACTAAAAGAAAACAAGATTGCTGTAAACTGTTTATGTTTGGGAGCTGTGCAAACCGAAATGCTTTCGAACGCATTCCCCGGCTACAAAGCTCCGGTTACCCCGTTGAAAATGGCTGAATACATTTTAAATTTTGCACTTACAGGTCAGCATTATTTTAATGGAAAAATTTTACCTGTTTCTTTATCTACTCCATAGTAATACAATAACTTTCAACTACCTTTGCTATTGAGCAAACCGATCTATCGTTCCGTTTAGGCGGAAAGGAAAGTCCGGGCAACATAGAGTATCATGCTTCCTAACGGGAAGGGGTTTAGATAGAAATAACTAAACTACAGAAAGTGCCACAGAAAATAACCGTCCAGACGCTTGCCGTCTGGGTAAGGGTGAAAATGTGAGGTAAGAGCTCACAACTAAGTATGGGAACATGCTTTTTGGGTAAACCTCATGAGTTGAAAGGCCAAATAGGTTGTAAATGTGAGGCTACTCGCCTTTGTAGGTTAAACCTTGTTGCAATGGGTAGGCTGCTAGAGCTTTTTAGCGATAAAAAGCCCAGATAAATGATAGAATAAAACAGAACCCGGCTTATGGGTTTGCTCTTTTTTTACTATTTTTAGCAACATGCGTAAGGCGGTTGTAAACACTATTCTATTATTAGTTCTCCCTCTTTTTCTTTTGTGTGAGAATTACAACTTTGATGTATTAAATAGCGATAAGGGATTATCTCAAAACTCTGTTACTTCCATCATAAAAGATGCACAAGGGTTTATGTGGTTTGGTACACAAGATGGACTCAACCGATTTGACGGACAAGAAGTAAAAATTTTCAAACACAATCCGATAGATTCCAATTCATTATCCAGTAATGATATTCGTGCTTTGTTTCAAGATTCTGAAGGCATATTGTGGGTAGGTACATCAGATGGTTTAAACGCATTTGATTTGGCTGTGAATAAAATAGTAAGATACACAGCCGGCAAAAACAATCTAACAGACAGCAAGATTTCCTGTGTAACACAAGACAAAGCCGGTATTATTTGGGTGGGAACCGAAAATGGTATTTCGCTCATCAATAAAAAAGAAAAAACGATAAAGCAGTTGAAGTTAGGGGAGAATTGTGGAGGGTGCAACAACATAACAACAATTGCTATTAAACATAAAGTTTGGGTCGGGACTAAGAATTCCGGTTTGTTTTCTCTAGATATTAATAATAGAGTAACAAAAATATCATTAAATCTAAACAAGGACGGAAAAGAGTATGGCCTAAATGCCTTGTGTTTTTATGATAATGAGATACTATTAATTTCTACTGATAATGGACTCCTTTTTTTTAATTCTAAGCAAGAAGCAATCATATCTTCGATCTCAACAAAAACATCAGCAGAAATAATAAGTTCTGAATTTATCAGTATTCAACAGGATAAAAATAAAACAATTTTTGCTTCTACTAGATCAGGCGATTTCTATAAGTTACATTTTACAGATTTTAAAATTGAAAAAATAGATTTAGTTGATTATTCCGTTCTTAGAACTGGTATCTACTCTAGTTTTATTGATGAAGAAAGTAATATTTGGTTAGGAACTTCCAGTTTAGGGGTTGTATATCATTTGGATAGAAAATCCTATTTCAATACAAATTTATTCAGTGAACCGATATATTCAATCCTAAAACAAAACGAAAATAATATTCTTGTGAGTGGAGCATCTAATTTATCTATAATTGATAGTAGAGGTAGAATTATTAAACAAACCCCACAAAGCAATTTTATACTCTCATTTTATAATGAAGGAGATGGTATTATTGTCGGGACATATTCTGGAGGAGTTAAGTTTTTGAATAAAGATAAATTGATAAGAGATGATATTAAGTATTACAGGCTTAAGGATGTTACAATTACAGAAATCAAAAAGATATTTGCGGATAAACTATTTTTATCTACAATTACACAAGGGTTATATATACATGATTTTAATACCAATACATTTTCATCTTTAAATGCAACTAATGGATTAACTAGCAATTTTGTCAATTGTTTCATCAAAGATAAAAGCAATAATATTTGGATAGGTACTGATAAAGGAGTTTCGATTTATAACCCCCAAACAAACAAGTTTAGATATATTACAACTACTTCAAATAAGATTAGCTCAAATTATATTTTAACAATACATGAAGATAAAAGAGGTGCTATTTGGTTAGGAACTGATTTAGGGCTTAATAAAGTAGATGTCAAAACCAATACGATAACTCAATATTACCAAAAAGATGGTCTCCCCAACGATATTGTATATGGAATTTTGGAAGATGAATTTGGAAATTTATGGTTGAGTACTAATAATGGTATTTGCAAATTTAATCCTTCTATACAAAATACTAATGGGTCTGCATTTACTTGTTTTACAAAAGAAGATGGTTTGCAATCGAATGAATTTAATCAGGGTGCGTATTATAAAGCAGAGGATGGGGAGCTGTTTTTTGGAGGCTCCAAAGGGTTTACCTCTTTTTACCCAAAGGACATAAAAACAAACACTACGCCACCTACAATATTTCTTGCCGATTTTAAAGTAAACTATCGAGATTTTAATATCGATTCTGCATTTCTCTTCAAAAAAGACATAAAACTTTCACACACACAAAACCATTTGATATTTACTATTAAGGCTATTGACTATGTTAAACCGCAAGGGTTAAGGTACTCTGTAATACTTGAAGGGCATGAAAAAGAATGGTCGCCCTATTCGTTTAATACATTAATTAGTTATCCTCAATTACCTCCCGGGGATTATGTGTTTAAAGTAAGAGCGATAAACAATAATGGGGTAGAGGCGATACACCCCCTAGAAATTCGTATTAGCATTACACCTCCTTGGTATAAAACTAAATTGGCCTATGCATTTTTTTCTTTAACAATTGCATTGTTATTTGTGGGATACACGCAAGGGCGCACATTTAAAATTAGAAGGGAAAAAAGAATTTTAGAGGAACGTGTGGCAGATAGGACAAGACAGTTGGCTCAAAAAAATAGAGATATAACATCCAGTATTCAGTATGCAAAAAAAATTCAAGAAGCCATACTTCCTGATAGAGGGGAAATATCAGGATATTTTAACGAATCTTTTATTTTATACAAACCCAAAGATATTGTAAGTGGAGATTTTTATTGGTTTGCAGAGAAAAATGGAAAAAAGATTGTTGCAGTTGTTGATTGCACCGGACATGGTGTGCCGGGCGCATTTATGAGTATGATTGGGTATAATTTACTCAATCAAATTGTTATAGAGGAAGGTACTACCCATGCACATGAAATATTAAACAAATTGCACAAAGGAGTTCAAAAATCGTTGAAACAAGCTGCTGAAAGCGATAGGCACGATGGCATGGATGCCGCAATTTGTATATTGGATGAGGCAAAAAAAGAAATGCAGTTTGCCGGTGCTAATCGACCATTGGTTAGAATTGTTGATGGGAAGCTTGAGAAAATTACCGGCAATAAATACCCGATAGGCGGAGCTCAAATGCAAACCGAGAGAGAGTTCACATTGCAAACCTTTACTTACAAAAAAGGCGATTGTTATTATTTGTTCTCCGATGGATATGCCGACCAGTTTGGAGGCGACTTAGGGAAGAAATTTATGCAAAAAAAATTGGTAGCGATGCTGCAATCTATTCATCAAAACACAATGGACGAACAATTAACATTGTTGGATAAGGAGTTTTCTAATTGGAAAGGAATAAACGAACAGGTTGACGATGTATTAGTTATTGGAATTAGAACATAGTCCATTTAAGTGTTTTTTTTGAATTAGAAGAAGCTGTTTAAATTTTAATATGACTCAACACCAATTCTTCGCCCTCTCTCAGAATGACCATTTCACGCGCATAGTCATATTGAGCAAATTCGAAATATGTGCGATTGCTATTTATAGGTATAAGGTTTAAATAAGCTCTATGCAATAAGACGCTAATCCTCTCAACTAATATTTGCCTTCTATTCTTTTTTTTGGTAAATTAACCTCAAATCATTCCCAAAATAACAATGAAAAAAGTATTTGTTGCATCATTAACAACACTATTAGGTGTTGTATTGACTATTGCTAGTTGCAAAAAGCCTGAATTAGATACCGAAACACAATCATCGGTAGATAATGCGATTTGTGAAGCTGAGTTTGCTAAGATAGTACCTTCTGCAAATGATAATGCTGTTAAGCAGCCAGGGGCAAAAAAAACAGAAACCGGAGGTTGTGCTACTGTTACTATTGGAGATACTACTTTGTTAGCATGGCCACGAGTGATGACAATATTATATGATACTGCTTCCGGCTGTGTTGGCAATGACCAAAAAGTAAGAAAAGGTAGAATTGTGATTTCTTTGAATAGAAGATGGGGTGTACCACATCCAACTAATCCATTGGCTACAATTACCTTAGTAGATTATTATGTAAATGGTATAAAGTTTGAAGGAACTATGACAGTGTATAAACCGGCCCTAAATAAATTTAGAACAGTGTTGCAAAATGGAAAATGCTCTAACAATAGTTGGAACATGTCTTGGAATTGTGATAGAACAACTACTGTTAACTATGCAGCCGGAACGGATTCTGTAGCAACTATTCAGATAGATGGGGATGCAGATGGTGTAAATAGAAAAGGTGTAGCATATACAGCAAATATTATTTCTTCTTTGATAAAGCCGGTAGATTGCAAATGGTTTACATCCGGAGTGTTGGATTTAAAACCTGACGGAAAGTCTACACGAACAATTGATTATAGCGTTGGTGGCGGAGGTTGTGATAGTAAAGCATCACTTACAATAAATGGCAATTCATTCGAGTTTGATATGGATTAATCAATTCCATAGTTTAGTATAAAAGACGAATCCCAAAGAGTAAAGTCTTTGGGATTCGTCTTTTATGGACTTTTCCACAGTGATTGGTGCATAAGTTTTGCAGCTAAATGGTCTGTATTTGCAGACTATTGATACTTTTGAGTAGGTTACATCAAGCTATGAGCGAACGTAAAAAAAATTTACCTAGAAATACCTTAAAAGAAAAAGAAGATATTGACGATTCTTTTGATGATGTTAACCTTTCTAAGCCAGAGGCAGATAAGCTTTTGGAGCAAACAAAAGATAAAACGGTAAAGCCTAAAAAGAAAAAGGACATATCGCTAAAAGAGAAACTTGATGTCTATTTTTCGTTTGTGCAAAACGAAAAATTTAGAAAAATAACCGGATTGTTGTTATTACTATTTTCTGTTTATTTTTTTATTGCTTTTGTTTCCTACTTGTTTACATGGCAAACCGATCAAGATAAAGTTTGGCGTGGTTGGGGAAATCTGTTAATGTCGGATGTTAAGGTTGATAATTGGTTGGGGAAATTAGGCGCTTTGCTTTCCCATTCTCTTATTCACAGATGGATGGGTGTTTCGTCTTTTATACTATCGTTTCTTTCGTTTTTATATGCGCTCCATTTAGCTTTTAATGCCAAGCCATTTAATTTAGCTAAAGTTACAGGTTATAGTATTTTTGCTCTGCTGTGGTCATCTATTGTTTTGGGGTATTTTTTAGGCGATAGTTATTTTTATTTAGGCGGTGGTTTTGGATATGTGGTAAGCAACTGGCTTAACTTACTTATTGGAAATTTTGGAACTGGTATTCTCTTGTTTTTTTCGTTGTTAGGTTATTTAGTACTAACCTTTAATATTCCGCTGTGGCCTAAACAGGTAGAGGATGTTAAAGCTGATATTCCTAGCCAACCGACTAGTGCAGTTGTACAAGAGCCAGTTTTTGAAATAAAAGAAACGCAGAAAAATATATTAAAAGAAGATGTTCCTTCTGTAGTTGATTTTTCAGTTGAGGACGAGAGTCAAAAAAAAACGCCTGATGTAAGTGAAGAAAGCTCCAATACGATTGATTTAGATGCCGTGAATACTGCGGAGCCGATTATTGAAACTATAGAAAATGGTGTGGAATTTACAGTTGAGAAAATAGCCGAAGAGCAATCGTCAGACTCAACAACAGCTTCTGAGGAACAGCCATTTGGAGATTACGACCCTACGTTAGATTTGTCAAGTTATCAATTCCCCACTATCGATTTATTGGAGGATCATTCGCAAGGAAAAGAAGTTACCGTAAATACCGAAGAACTTACTTCCAACAAAAATAGAATTGTTGAAACGCTTGGAAATTATGGAATTCAAATAGAAAAAATTAAAGCTACTATAGGTCCAACCGTTACATTGTACGAAATTATTCCTGCAGCCGGAGTGCGTATTTCTAAAATAAAAAATTTAGAAGACGACATCGCACTTAGTCTTTCGGCATTGGGAATTCGGATTATTGCGCCAATACCCGGAAAAGGAACCATTGGAATAGAGGTTCCGAATTTGAATCCGGAAACTGTTCCGATGAAGAATATTATTTCTTCCGAAAAATTTCAGAATACAGGCATGGATTTGCCTATTGCATTGGGTAAAACAATTTCAAACGAAACATTTATAGCCGATTTAGCCAAAATGCCGCATTTGCTTATGGCGGGTGCTACAGGTCAAGGTAAATCTGTTGGGTTGAATGCTATTTTAGTTTCGTTGTTGTATAAAAAACATCCATCGCAAATAAAATTTGTGTTGGTAGATCCTAAAAAAGTGGAACTTACCTTGTTTAATAAAATTGAACGACACTTTTTAGCAAAACTACCCGATTCCGAAGAGGCAATTATTACCGATACAAAAAAAGTAATCAATACGTTGAATTCCTTGTGTATTGAGATGGATCAGCGATATGATTTATTGAAAGATGCTCAGGTGCGAAATCTTAAGGAGTACAATGCAAAATTTATTTCGCGTAAGTTAAATCCCAATAAAGGACATCGTTACTTACCATATATTATTTTGGTAGTTGATGAGTTTGCTGATTTAATAATGACAGCAGGGAAAGAAGTGGAAACACCCATTGCTCGTTTAGCTCAATTGGCAAGAGCTATTGGAATCCATTTAATTATTGCTACGCAGCGTCCGTCTGTAAATATCATTACCGGAACAATTAAGGCTAATTTTCCTGCTCGTATAGCATTTAGAGTTACTTCCAAGATTGACTCCAGAACTATTTTAGATGCGGGAGGAGCAGATCAGTTGATTGGTAGGGGAGATATGCTACTTTCTACAGGAAATGATTTAACTCGTATTCAGTGTGCTTTTGTGGATACGACAGAGGTGGAAAAAATAACAGATTTTATTGGTTCGCAACGTAGTTATCCTGAAGCATTTAAATTGCCTGAATATGTAGGGGAAGACGAAACTGGGGGTAAGGAAGACATTGATCCATCGGAGAGAGATTCTTTATTTGATGAAGCCGCACATATAATCGTTCAACACCAACAAGGATCGGCATCTTTGCTTCAACGCAGGTTGAAATTGGGGTATAACAGGGCTGGTAGAATTGTAGATCAGTTGGAGGCAGCCGGAATCATAGGCCCATTCGAAGGTTCAAAGGCTCGCGAAGTTTTAATAAAAGATGTATTAACTTTGGAACAGTTTTTGAAGGGTACTAGTAACAAAGACCAAATTATATGATAAATAGAATTTTTATTGTTGTTTTAATAAGTGCGTTTACAAGCATTGTTGCTCAAAATAATGAAGCAGTAGATAAAAAAGCGAAAGCTATTTTAGACGAACTAAGCGCTAAGACCAAAACATATACTACCATTAAGGCAGATTTTAATTTAACGATTGAAGGGAAAGATAAGAAAGTAAAGGAAAGCCAATCGGGCTTTATGCAATTAAAGGGAGTTAAGTATAAGCTGGATTTAAAAGGTCAAGAGATTATTAGTGATGGTAAAACCATTTGGACATATTTAAAAGATGCTAAAGAAGTTCAGATAAATACTATTGATGAAAAATCTCCGGATGCATTTACACCATCTGCCATGTTTACCATATTCGAGACTGGTTTTAAATCTAAGTTTGAAAAGGAAGAAGTTAAAAATGGGAAAACAACTCAAATAATAAATCTATATCCGCTTAATCCTGATAAAAAGAAATTTCATACTGCAAAATTGTATATAGATAAAGTGAAGAAACAAATTTTAATTGCTAAGATGTTGATGAAGGATGGAAGCACTTATATCTATACAATTAAAAACTTCAAAACCAATGAAGAAATTGCAGATGCCGTTTTTACGTTTGATAAAAAGGCTTATCCTGGAGTTGAAGTAGTTGATTTGAGAGAGTAGTAAAATTCTTGTCTAGTAATTTACGTTGTGTTTCAGACAATGTTATATAAACATTGTCTGAAACATGAAATTAGTAACATACATTAGCACTTACACATGCTAATTGGCCTCCTAGCATGCTTAATGCCAAGCACCCTGCTATATCTTTTGTTTGAATTCCATTGCAATAAATATTGTTGGAGTCGCCACATACATTTTTTGACGCATTATCGCCAATAGTGAATGTCTCATTTTCGTCTAAATATGTTTTTATTGCACAAGTTATGCCAACAGCAACTGTTGTTTGACCTGTAGGGGCGGCTGTTGTAGCACTTACTACTGCACTTGCAAGTGCAATTTCTCCTTTTGCACCATTGATAGTTGTACTTTCTTTTGTTTCTAAATTGGTTATGAAGCTTTTTACTTCAATTTCTTTAAGTGATAATTTTTTGCTTGGTTTCATAGTGTGTTTTTTTATTTTGATTAATTTTCAGTTTAATTATTTTGTTTTAATTTGCCAACCAATAAGTGAATTACCATGAAGAATAGGCTTTAGACAATGGTTGTTTGCAAACGAATAATTTGCTTGATGATAATCTTTTATTACATCTAAGTCTTTATTTTTTTTTGAGGGAAGTGTATATTGCAAACTTTTCTTTGTGTTGAACTAGATAAATACTTTCATGGCTTGTATTGTTTTTTTCTATGCTTGACATGTTGTTAGTTTTCATACTTCTGCGCTTATAGTTATTGTAATCGAAATAGGTTGAATCTTACCTTAATTTACCCATAACTAATTTTTTCGTTTGTTTTGTTCGATAATTTAAATTCTTTTTAATTTGTATATATTTTGTAACTATTTAAATGTCAGCTATATTAATTAATTCATATTAATTCATTTTTAATTAATTTTATAGAAGCTAATCCATTATCTTATTAAGCTCACATGACCAATAAAGGAATGTGATTGATCAAAAGCATCCTTCAAAAGAACCTTCCAAATGTATACGTCTTGTTGTGCTTTTGTAGTGCCATTTTCTACCGATCCGTTCCAAGGAATAGCATTTTCTGCTGAAGTTGTTTTGCCTGTTGTATAAATCATTTCGCCCCAACGATCGAGTATCCATAGCTGGTATTCTTTTATTCCTATGCCATACCCGTTAAACGTTTCATTTACTCCGTCATTATTTGGTGTAAACGCATTGGGTGCGTAGAAAGAAAAATCGGTAGTTATTTCAATGCATTGTTCTGCTGTGTCTTTGCATCCAAAGGTGTTGGTTGTTACAAGGTTTATACAATATTTTCCCGTATCAGAATAGAAGTGATTTGGATTAAAATCGCTGCTTGTTTCGCCATCTGCCCAATTCCAAAGGTATGTAGTAGCATTTTGAGATTCATTAGTTACTGTAATTTGTGCATTGATAATTGTTGCTTTTGTAGGAGATGCAGTAAAAGCCGCAATTGGAGAAGGAAATATAGTAAGTTTATTTTGCTCATGAATTATATTGGTGCAACCATTGTTATCGGTAATCATGAGGTCAAATCCATATTTCCCGGCATTTGCAAAGCAGTGTTTTGCAGTTAAGGAAGTATCCGCAGCCCCATCGCTATATTGCCATTTAATATTTTTTACATTCAACGATTGATTTGTAAAATTTATGCAAAGTGGACTACATCCAGCCGTATCACTTAAGCTATAAAGTAGTTGTGGTAATGCATGGAAAGCCAAGTTTTGAGAAAATGTAGCGGAACAATTCGTAGAATCAACCACTGTAACCGAATAAGCGGTAGTGCTAGAAAGACTCACAGAAACATTTTGCTGGTTGCTATTAAACGGAACCCAAGTATAGCTGTAAGACCCATTTCCGCCATTTGCAGTGGCTGATATACTGGTTGTTTGACCACTGCATATAACTGTATTGCCTGTTACTGCTAGTGTAAGAGGCATAGGCTCTGTAATAGTAATAGTAGTAGTAGCTGTGCAACCTGCAGAGTCTACTACTAAAATTGTATAGGTGGCAGCCGGTTTATTGATGATACCAATATTGGTACTACCATCGCTCCAACTGTATTGATAAGGAGTTGTACCACTGGAAACAGTTATGTCAGCGGCACCATCACTTAGTCCGTTGCATGTAACAGATGAATTGGAATGTTGAGAAATAATTGGCAAAGTTAGTACACTAACGGTGTAAACTGTATTGTAATTGCACCCTTGAGTAGATACTCCATTTATGGTATAGGTAGTTGTGCTTGCAGGAGTTGCAACAACCGTTAATGCACTAGGATTATTAATACTCGCGGCTGGCAACCAATTTGCACTTACTACACCTGTAATTGTTAAACTAGAAGTGGTATTGGCACAAATAGGATTGTTACCAGAAATGGTAGGATTGCTATTGGCTACCACAAAGCTATGGAGGCTGCTAATACTGTCTGTTCCGCAAGGAGAGCTTATAATTAATTTTACAAGGTAAGTTCCACTTGCATTGTAAGTTACCGTGGGATTAAACAACGTAGAACTTGAAGGTGTTGCTCCTTGAAACTGCCAAGTAAATGAAGTTAAAGACGGATCGCAATAATGAGTAGGCAGAAATCCTACTTGCACACCGCATGTAGTATTGGTTAGGGTTGTGTCAATAGTAACATCCGAATAATTATCATCTCCACAATTAAGTGAGCAAATTCTACCAATTATTAAATCACCACCATCAATACTCCCACCTGCAAATGCTGTTTGAAAAGCACCATTGGTAACAGGATATCCGCTTGGACCATTGTCAGTAAAATATAAAAAAGCCCCTTTGGCATAAATATCACCATAGGAATAGGTGTCCCAATCTTCTTCATTAGGTCCTCCTAGATAGGTGCTGCAAAGTAAATTTCCTGCTTGATCAAATTTTGATATGAAGTGATCTTCGATTCCACCAAAGGTATTTTGATATCCACACGAATTGTCTGTTATAGAAGTAGAAAAATCTTCGTACTCTCCAAATACGTATATATTGTCGTTAGAATCTATGGTAGCGGCAGGAAACCATTCTTCCCCACTTGTGCCATAATAAGTTCCCCATATTTGTGTGCCACTTGCACTTAGTTTAATAATCCCAAAATCTTTTCCTCCAGGCGCAGAATTTAGAGTAGATGGGAACCCGCTCAATGCTGTAAATACCACCACAATATCGTTTGTAGATGTTATAACAACAGGCGATCTATCCGAAGGAGAGAAGCTGCTACCTTGAGTAAAAACGATGCCATAGCATCCATTTATGTAAGTTGACCAAAGCAATAAGCCATTTTTATCAACTTTAGTAATAAATCCTGTTCCTACAGTTTGAAATGGATTTACCGTTGGATAGTCTGCAGATTTAGTATAACCGGCAATAATAATATTGTCCAATTGATCAACAGCCATTCCATCAACCCAATCATTGTGGCTGCCAGCATACATTTGCGCCCAAGTAAAATTTCCGGATGGCGAAAATTTAGCAATAAATACATCAAAAAATCCATTGTTCTTGCCTACTAGTGGTCCCGAATTGGTAGAAACACTGTCTTTTGTTATACCGCTAATGTATATATCATTGGCACTATCTATTACAACATTACCTTCTCTGCAAATTTGCATTCCAAGTCCAAAGTTTACATTATTTGCTGAGTAATAAGTACAAAACACACGGTAGCCATTTTGATCAAGCTTTAATAAAAAATAGCAGCTCAAAAAAGTTCCACCTGCTGTAGTGGTAGATTGAAACGGATTTGCACTTGTAGGAAGTGTTCTACTAAATGTTTGGCCAAGTATTGCGCAGTTTCCTTGACTATCATGGGTAATGTCAATTCCGAAATCTTTATCATTGCTGCCGTAGTAAATACTCCATATTCTAGCCCCTGAATTTGAGAACTTGCTTACTACAACATCTGTCACCCCCGAATTGGTTGTAATAAAGGGCATTGCAGAAACTGGGAAATCATTAGAAATGGAACTTCCTGTTACAATGGAGTTTGATTGATTGTCAACTGTTATGGCTGCACAGTACTCCTCATCACCGCCCCCTTGGTAGGTAATCCAAGCGCTTGATGGATCAATGATAAGAGGGGAGTTTTTATCGTACTCACCAATTTTATATGTTAAAATGAAGGTGTTTGCTTCTACTGCAGCCAAAGCGTAGCTAGCAGGAATATCAATAATTTCGTTGTTAATTTTTTGATATACTTTAGGCATCCATTCGGTAATAGTTCCAATGGAAGTTTCTAACAAGATTTTTCCGTTTTCAATTTTTACATTGTCTGCACCAACATATTTAAGTTGAATGTCATTGGTATTTCCACCTGGCTTAACAACAATATCATACTTCAATCCTGATTCTTTCGTTCCATAAAAAAGCACATCAACATTATTATATACATTTTGGTATGTTACTTTATTATATCCCTTTACATTCGTGATTCCTTGAGGACAGTGTTCATAATAATATGAATTAAACCCTTCTACTTCATCCGTTTTAATAATCGAAGGATGTGTGTTTCCGCCAATAAAATCTACATCAATTCTATATCCTTTTCTTGTCTCCTTTTCTAAATTGGGAGGAACGTTTGGTTGTTCTAAATTTTTATCATTGTGAGGCTCTTCTCTTTTTACATTTTCTAATAAAACATAACTTATGCCTGTTTTGCGCAAATATGCTTTGTTCCCATTCGCATCACCCACAAATAAAACATCGGGTCGTAAATTATGGTTCATATCAACAACTTGCCCTTTGTTTTCAATAAAATTCATCCCATTGCCTCTCAAAATATTTTCCGTTTTCGCACAAAAAGAAATTAATAAAAATGGCACTATACTAAAAATGCTATTCTCCACTAATTTTTTTATTGACATACTATAATGTTGTTTGCTAAAAGATACAGTATAGATAATTTTATGTATTATTGATAATATTTAAATTTGATTTTATTTGGTTTGTAAGTTTTTAATTGTTTGTTTATTAATTAGTTATATTAATTCATATTAATTCATATTTTTTTCATGAATAGAAAATTGGTTTCGTTAGTGAAGTGCTTTACACCTGCTGAGATAAACACATTAAAAGACAATTATTGCAATTCTCCAATTGTGTTAAAAGCTATTGATTTTATTGAAAAAATTAAAACAGATAATTTTTTAGATGAGAAAATAATTGAAGAGTTGTACCGCCACGAATTAGGAAAAACGCCTATAGAAGTATTACAAAACAGGTATTACAAGTTGCGAAAGAAGTTGTTAGCTATATTATCGCAGTCACAATCGCACGTGAGCAAAAATGAAAGTGTAAAAAACGGTTTGCTTACTGAGGAAGAAGAGTATTTGTATACAATAGCACGAACAAACAAATTTAATAGCACATGGGAAGAAACCAGAAAATACTTGATAGCCTTAGAAACTAAAGCCTGGCAATACAATCAATTTGAAAAAGTAAATCATATACTTGACACAATAATTAATAAAAATATTGAATTGGGTCAAATTACAGAATTATCAATTATCAAAAGAAAACAAAAAGTTTCTGAACTATTGTTTGATTTAAATATGTTAATTGTTTACAAAGAAAAAATAAAGGATTTTGAAGCTAGATTAGGGAGCGAAAGTTTTGAGAATTATTTGCAAAGTATAAAACACATTACGAATAAAAACGCTGAATATATTCGTTTCAAAATTTTTTATCATTACATATGCGCTGTATATAAAGTGAATTCGTTTACTTCAATGAATATTCAAAAGGTAGCAAAGCACATATTTAGTCTAAAAAAACTAACATCAGATAATCCAGAAACCCCAATCTTGACATTTCATCCGGATTTTAAAATAGAAAAACTTGAAATTTTAACTCATGTATTTACAAGATATGCTTGGGCTAGATTTGATTTTGAAGAATTAGAATCAATATTTGAAAAACGCTTTAAGGAAATTATAGCAATAAAAGGTGTTGTAGGATTAAAGATTTCGGATTTTACCAACATAGTTTCAGCTAAAATTCATTTGAAAAAATATCTTCAGGCATGGAACTTTATAAAAGAACTATCCGCATTTACCTCTCAAGATAAATCAGAAATAAATATTAATATTTACTTTCTTGCACAAGCTAGAATTGTAAACTATGCGTTTCCTATTAGAATTATTTCTAATACCGATTCTATTCTTTTTAGATTGAAAGAATGGGTGTCAAAACTACATTCTGTTGATGACAATTTTCAGAAGAGCATGATTTTGCACGACATTTCAAAACTTCATTTAATTCGCCAAGAGTTCAACAAAGCTTTAAAAATAATAGAGATGGAGAGTGTTAAAAGTTACATAAAAAAATATGGTGACTATGAATTGCACCACTCGCTATATACTATGCTAGCTAGTAAAAAAAAATCATATTCAACTAAATTTTTAAATAAGATAGAATCAAAGCTAAATACCGAAGAAAATAAAGTTATTGCTTTCGAATACGAATGGTTATATAAAATATATAATTACTACAGTTCGTCTAAATTGAAAAACGTAAATAGCTAAGCTGTGTTCGTAGAATTGCGCTTCAAGTTCAATATAATTTTTTAGTGCACCTCGGTAGTTGTTTTATAATTTCTCTGTTGTCAAAATTTATGTTTAGCAATTCTAAAATTCGTTGTAAAAATTAAAATTACGCACATTGTCTGCGAAAAATTAGTTGCCAACTTAGTTATTAAACTCGAATATTTTACATAATTGAATTAACTTTGACATACAGATTAAATTTGTATGAATATACATGTAAGAAAAGGCGTAAAACAAGATATTCCACATGTTTTAGAGTTGATTAAAGAGTTGGCTTTGTACGAGAAAGAGCCTAATGAAGTAATTGTAACTATTGAAAGTATGGAACGGGATGGATTTGGAAGTAATCCATTATTTTATTTTTACGTGGCGGAAGTCGAAGAATATGGAGTTCGAAAAATTATAGGCATTGCTTTGTACTTCATGCGCTATTCAACATGGAAAGGCAAATGCGTTTTTTTAGATGATATAGTGGTAACTGAAAAGTTTAGAAAGAATGGGGTAGGGAGTATGCTTTTTGATGCTTTGTTAGAAGAATGTAGGGCAATCGGTGCTAAGCGTTTGGAGTGGCAAGTACTTGATTGGAATCAACCTGCAATCAATTTTTATAAGAAGTACCAAGCCAAATTTATGGATGAATGGCTAAATTGCAGGTTGGTATTTGATTAGTATATTTAAGCTCAAATTAAGTTGAAGTGAAAGTATTTAAATTTGGAGGCGCTTCCGTAAAAGATGCAGATGCAATAAAGAATGTTGCTCATATTTTAACATCTTATCCCGATCAAAAAATACTTGTAGTTGTTTCTGCTATGGGCAAAACAACAAATGCGCTTGAAAGACTAGTAGATTCTGTTTTCGATAAAAAAAATAGTGCAATCGAAATATTTTCAGAGATAAGAAACAATCATTTTTCGATTATTGAAAAACTTTTCGAAAATAGAAATCATCCTATTTATCAAGATATTCATAATACGTTTGTTGAGTTGGAATGGGCTGTTGAAGAAGAACCTACTCAAAGTTATGATTGCACTTATGATCAAATAGTAAGTATTGGCGAAATCATATCGAGTAAGATTATAAGTTATTATTTAAATGAAGTTAATCTTTACAATAAATGGTTAGATGTACGTGATGTTTTAAAAACAGATGAATCGTACAGAGAAGCAAAAGTAAATTGGGCAGAAACAGAACAGTTGGTGTTGGATTACCTTAATAAATCTTCATCTAATTTGGTTGTTACACAGGGTTTTATTGGTGTTAATGCTGAAAATTACACTACTACACTAGGCCGAGAAGGTTCAGACTATACTGCATCAATACTTGCTTATTGTTTAAATGCCGAATGTGTTATCATATGGAAAGATGTACCTGGGGTATTAAATGCCGACCCTAAATTTCATGAGAATGCCATATTGTTAAAACATATTTCCTATCAAGATGCAGTAGAGTTAGCCTATTATGGCGCATCTGTGATACATCCCAAAACAATAAAACCACTTCAGAATAGAAATATTCCATTGTATGTAAAATCATTTTTGAATCCAGCTAATGAGGGTACTCTTATTAATAACGAACCTTCTTCGCTTCCGGCTCCTTGTTTTATCTTTAAACGGAATCAGTTACTTATCTCTATTTATCCTAAAGATTTTTCTTTTATAGTAGAAGATAATTTACGAGATATCTTTAATTCCTTTGCCGATTTTAAAGTGCATATTAATATGATGCAAAATTCAGCACTTAGTTTTTCGGTATGTGTGGACGATGAAAAAAATAAAATTAGTGCGCTAATAGCACAATTGTCTTTAAACTACAAGGTGCTTTATAATTCCAATGTAGAACTTTTAACAATTAGGTATTATAATCAATCTGTTATAGATGAAATGACAAGAAACAAGACAATTTTGTTAGAAGTGAAAAGTAGATATAACGTGCAACTAGTTTTGCAATAATTGCATCTTATGTACTAATAGATAAAACCTAAATAATGAGAAAAATTTATACAATTGGGTTGGCACTAATTACGTTGATTAATAATTATGTAACTGCTCAGAATGCTGATTTATGCGAAATTGTAAAAACTACCTTTGAGTGCAACTCTAGTGGTTGTTTTAAATTAGCCATTAATCCATTAATTGAGGTCAATGAAACTGACACCTATGCCGTATCCCAAATACCCTTTTCGCCTTATCCAGTAGGCGGTACACCTGTTTTAATTGGAATAGATGATACGTATGGACCTGTAGTGAATATAGGGTTTTGTTTTAGCTTTTTTGGCAATACCTATACTCAGTGCCTTATTACATCTAATGGAACAATTTCGTTTAATTTAGCAGAAACAGGAAATTATCATAGCTGGTCAATTTCTCAATCTGTGCCATCTACTAGTTCTTCTATGTCAGATGCGTTAAACTCAATTTTGGGTCCATATCATGATATGGACCCTTCTTTGGGAGGCACAATTACTTATACGGTTATAGGCACTTCTCCTTGTCGTAAATTTATTGCTACTTGGAATTCAATTCCAATGTTTGGCTCTGGATGTACTTCTACACCTGATGCAAAACAGCAGGTTGTTTTACACGAAGGGACAAACATCATAGATATGTTTATTTGGAATAAATCCGCATGTACAAGTTGGAACAGTGGGTATGCTATACAAGGAATACAGAATAGTTTAGGAACCAAGGCGTTTGTAGTACCAGGAAGAAATTACCCCACGGTTTGGAGTGCCGCTAACGATGGACAGCGATTTGCTCCAAAAGGCACACCCGCAGCTATGAAATCTTGGCTCAATTCCGATTCGTTATCCAATACAAACATTGATAGTGTGCTTTATTGCAATTTAACTCAAGATATTAATGTTACAGCCAACGTTAAATTTACCGGTATTGGGTGTACCCCAATTCTCCTAACCCAAACACTAACTTTAAATTCAGCTATTGTTCCCAAAATTGATTTTGATTATTCTATTCTGGAAAATAACGAGGTGGCATTTACTGACTTATCATCTAATTTAAATGGCTTAGCTTGGTATTTTGGGACAGGCGATTCTCTGTTTACCGTGCCTGGAGCAAACCCTAATTACACGTACCCCGACCCAGGAACGTACTATGCAACACTTGTTGGCTGCAACAATACATTTGGCTGTTGCTCTATAACCAAAGAGATAATATTTGAAAAATTACTCATCCCTAATGTATTTACACCTAATAAAGATGGAGTAAATGACTTATTAACTATAACCGCAATTGGGTATTCTAACTATCATTTAAAAATATTTAATCGATGGGGAGTTTTAGTTTTTGAGAGCAATGATAATAAGAAGCATTGGGATGGAACAATAAATGGAAATAATGCAAGTGATGGTACTTATTATTATCAACTACTTGTTTATAGCGAATTAAAGAAAGAGGATTTAGAGTATAAAGGTTTTGTATCCCTAATTAGATAAAAATGTCGATAAAAGTTTGTTATCCGTTACTACTTATTTCTCAATTACTTTTTTCTCAAGGAGGCACTTGGACATGGATGCATGGAGATACCGTTTTTAATTCAGCAGGAAGTTATGGAACAAAAGGAGTTGCATCTGCAACTAACTCTCCTCCCGGTTTGTACGAAGCCTGTGAATGGGTAGATAGAGATGGAAATTTTTGGTTGTTTGGAGGGATTGGAATTAATGGTTTTTCTATGATTGAGCACAACGCTTTGTGGAAGTTTGATCCGCTAACCAATATGTGGACTTGGGTAAATGGCAACTCTATTCCGGGTGTTGGTGGCACGTATGGAACAAAGGGAGTTGCTGCTGCTACAAACCAACCAGGAGCAAGAGGGTGGGGTGCAATGACTTGGAGTGATACTATAAATAATATTTTATGGATGTTTGGTGGCTATGGACACGATAAGTGGGGTTGGAATTTACCATTAAATGATTTATGGAAGTATGATATAGCTACAAATGAATGGACATGGATGTCGGGTTCAGATGTTGGAGGTACCTTAGGCGTGTGGGGACCAAAAGGTATTTCTGCTCCAGGCAATTCGCCCCCTAGCAAGACTGAAAATAATGCCACTTGGGTTGATAGTGTTGGTAATTTATGGCTGTTTGGTGGGATTTCGGGAAATATAGTAACTAATGATATGTGGAAATACGATATTTCTACAAATGAATGGACATGGATAAATGGGCAAGACGTTAATACGATTACAGCTCCAATTGCTCCAAATTATGGTATTAAGGGGGTAGAGGCACCAAGTAACGATCCCGGCTCACGTTATGCGTATTCAAAATTTACAGATGGAAATTATTTTTATTTATTTGGTGCAGGAAAAACAAGTGCATTGGATAGTGTATTAAATGACCTGTGGAGATACAATACTACAACAAATAGATGGACATGGATTAGTGGAACTAAATTAGTAAACGATGACGGAAACACAGGTAATTTATGTAATTCAGATACAGTCTTCTTGCCGTCTGCTAAATTTGAGCAGCGAGCATCTTGGAGCGATAACCCTTGCGGATTATGGATTTTTGGAGGATATACTAACAATGGTAATGAAGGATACAATGATTTATGGTACTATAATTTAGATAATGGCGCTTGGACACTTGTAAGTGGGACTTCCCTTTCAAATCCGGTTGGAGTGTTTGGAACAAAAGGCGTTGGAGCAATAACTAATGTGCCCGGTGCTCGGGGAGGAGCATTGCCCTTTAAAGCAAAAGATGGCAGTATGTGGTTGTTTGGCGGAGCCGATTTTTCAGCAGGATTAAACTATAATAACGACTTGTGGAAGTTTGAATTAGATACAGCATGTATAAGCCTATGCAATAAAAACAAGACAGTAACTACAGAAGAACCACAAGAGCTTTTAATTCCAAATGTATTCTCTCCTAATAATGACGGTGTTAATGATTTTTATACACTTACAACGGTTGGCTATTCTAATTTTAATTTGAAAATTTTTAATCGTTGGGGAGTTTTAGTTTTTGAAAGTGTAGATACTACAAAACATTGGGATGGAAAAATAAATGGGACAGAAGCCAGTGATGGCACTTATTATTATATACTATCTGTTACAGACAATAGCAAGAACGAAAATAAAAGCTATAAAGGTTTTTTAACCTTGCTACGCTAATTTATTCGGCTTTAGATTTATTGTCCAAACCAACACATCGTCAATTTGGAGGTTAGAGCCCTTCCATGAAATAAATTCTTCATCAATTATTTTTTCTAAGGTTTCTGTCGGTAATCTATAAAAAATGGAAGTAGCTTCTTTGAGTTTTGAAATGCCGTATTTTTTATTTTCCAGTCCACCTATTTGATCAATATAACCATCGGTGCATAAGAGAATAGTTGTTTCTTCGGTAATGAATGTTTTTGTTTTTTTATATGTTCTAATAGGCTCGGGTATTCCTCTTTGCGAAAGCCCTCCAACAGGGTGTTCTGAGGGTTTAAAGAGTGTTATGCCGTTTTTAGTAATAAATAAAATTCCTAAATGAGCTCCGGAAAATGAAAGTTGGTTTGTAGCATGGTTATAACAGCAAAGCGCTAATTCCATTCCATCTTGAGATTGTTCTTCGCCTAGTTCTTGATGCAACATTTCATATACACTTTTATTCATTTCGTGCAAAGCTTCGGCAGTGTCGTATATCTTATTTTCGACAATAATTTTAGTCAGCAAGCTTGTTCCTACCATCGACATAAATGCACCGGGAACTCCATGTCCTGTGCAATCTGCAACAGCAAAGAAAGACAAGTTGTTGGTATGGTGAAACCAGTAAAAATCTCCACTCACAACATCTTTGGGCTTATAGTAAATTGTGCTTAATGGAAAAAACTGCAAAATAGTTTGTTTGGAAGGTAAGATGGATTCTTGTATTTTTTTTGCATAGGTAATACTGTCGATAATTTTTAAATTTTTCTCTTCAATAATATTTTTTTGAGATTCAATTTCTTTGTTCTTTATTTCTAAAAGTGTTGTTGCTTTTTGTTTAAAAAAATATCTGTTAAGCAGCAAACCGGCTAGTGCCAATATAAATAGAATGCCAATAATTAATAAATTTCGTTCGTTTTTTATATTTTGTGCACTTAGTTTATTTAATTCATTTTCTGTCAATACAAGTTCAATCTCTTTTTGCTTCTTTTCTTCCATTGCTTTAGCTTCCAAGTTTTTTATTTTCTTTACTTGTTCTATCGATGCAATAGAATCATTAATCTGATAAAATAAATCAAAGTACTTAACAGCGTTTGGAAGGTCGTTGGTTTTTAAATACAAATCTTTTAGTCCCTCATAAACTTGAGAAATAGTTAGCAAAAAATGTGCATTGACAGATTCCTCTTCAGCTTTCTTTAAATAGATTTCTGCTTGTTTGTATGATTTTTTAGCGATATAGTTTTTAGCTAAAAGTGTTAAAATGGGTATTGTTCCCCTTTTATCACCTAGCTTAGTGTAAATGGAATAGGCAATTTGGCAGTGTTCTATTGACTTGTCGTAATTTTTTTGGTGTAAAAAATAGATGTCGCCAATGCTATAAAGTAATTGCGCTTTTAGACTTATTTTATTGGGTTTTTTTTCTGCCCATTCTAAGCCGGTTGTATAAACATTTAGTGCCTGTGTATAATCTTTTTTTAATTGATAACTTGCTCCTAAGTTTAAATAACTGGCTGTAATTAGAATGTTGTCGTTAGCTAGCTTTCCATATTCTATAGATTTATTTATGTAGTAAATAGATTTTTCAGCGTCTTTTAAAACCTCTAATTGAAAGGAGCTAAGGCTGTTGTATATGCCACTTTTTAAAGAGTTATCGGTAATGCTATCTAAAAAGCTTTCTGCTTTATTTAAGCAATCGATTGAGTTGGAATAATCTCCAATTCCGGCAAATATATCACCACCTATAAATAATGTTCTAACTCTATTTTCGATAGAAATGGTATTGCTATTTTCGTATTCATCTAAAATTTTCCATTGTGCTATAGCATTTTTCATGTCGCCTACATAATAATAAGCAAGTGCTTTTAAAAAAAGTCCACGGTCTATTCCGTTTAAATAATTTATTCTTTTCGATTTATTAATTACACTGTCTGATGCATCAAAAACAAGCGAATTGTTTATGCCAGCTAACGGTTTGGCAACACGAATAATAGCATTTATTGCACTTGTATCGCTACGAAAGTTTTGCAATTTTATTTCTTGCGAAAATAAATTAGCAGTTATGCAAAGAAGTGCTACAAGTAAAAAAAGAATAAAATATGTTTTAGATTTTTTGATCAATACATTATTGATTTGAATCGGTTCGGGAAATACTTAAAACACCGCCTACTTTTTTTAGCTTACCAATCAAGTCGGTCAAATGGTTTGTATCGTGCACAAACACCATAATGTTTCCTTCAAACATTCCATCGTTTGTTTCGAAACTTATTGAGCGCATGTTTACGTTCAACTCGTTCGAGATAATTCTGGTAATGTTATTTACAATTCCTACTTCATCAATTCCTTTAATTTTAAGACCAGCCAGGAATGAAATATGGTCGCTGCTTGTCCATTTCGCTTTTACAATTCTATAGGCGTAGTTCGACATAAGCTGAACTGCATTCGGACATGTAACTCGATGTATTTTTATACCCTCGTTAATACTTACAAATCCAAAAACATCGTCACCCGGAATAGGATTGCAGCATGGAGCTATTTTGTAATCTATTTTTTGCAAATCTTCCCCAATTACAAGCATATCACTTGTTCCACGAATACTGTGAACAAGATTTTCTAATGATGTTGCAATTTCAGTTTGTGCAGATGGATGTACTAGTTTTCCTTTTTCTCTGTCTTCAATAAAATCTTTTACGTGTTTCAAACTTAGTGTTCCAATGGCTACACGATAAAATACATCTTGACTAGAGCCAAGTTTGAAATAGTTGGTTAAATCATTTATGTTTTTTTGATTGAACTCAATTTTTAAATGATTGAATTTGCGCTCCAACATTTCTTTCCCTTCTTCTGCAATTTTTTTCTTTTCTTCTTTTAAGGCATTTTTTATTTTCGATTTTGCTTTTGCCGTTACTACATAGCTAATCCAATCTTCTTTGGGTTGTTGTTTACTAGATGTAATTACTTCTACTTGATCTCCACTTTTTAGTTTGTAACTAAGTGGTACCAATTTGTGGTTTACTTTTGCACCTATACATTTTTCTCCAACTTTTGAGTGTATATCAAATGCAAAGTCTAAAGCAGTTGAGTTTACAGGTAGTGTGCGCATTTCACCTTTTGGTGTAAATACAAAAATTTCATCTGCAAATAAATTAAGTTTAAAATCATCAATGAAATCCATTGCATTTTGCTCAGGACTTTCCAACAATTCTCTTATTTTACGTATCCATTCATCCAATTGATTTTCATTGCCACCTGGTTCTTTGTATTTCCAATGTGCAGCATATCCTTTTTCAGCAATTTCATCCATTCTTGCTGTTCGTATTTGCACTTCTACCCACTTACCGTCAGGTCCCATTACAGTAGTGTGTAAAGACTCGTAGCCATTCGCTTTTGGTGTAGATATCCAATCTCGTAATCTGTCAGGGTTTGGATGGTAAGAATCTGTAATGATGGAATACACTCTCCAACAATCTGCTTTTTCTCTATCTGAATGAGAATCAATAATTACTCGAATTGCGAATAAGTCGTATATTTCATCAAAGGCAACTCCTTTGTGTTTTATTTTATGGTTGATAGAGAAAATAGATTTCGGTCGCCCGTAAATCTTGAATTTCAATCCTTGTTTTTCTAAACTATCTTTTATCGGTTCAATAAAGGCAGCAATAAATTTTTTTCTTTCCGGTTCACTGTCGCTTAATCTTCTGGTTACCTCTTCAAATGCATCGGGCTCAGTATATTTTAATCCTAAATCTTCAAGTTCAGATTTCATCGCATTAAGTCCTAAACGATGTGCCAGTGGAGCATACAGGTAAAGAGTTTCCGATGCAATTTTAAGTTGCTTATCTCTTTTCATGGAACCTAATGTTCGCATGTTGTGCAGTCTGTCTGCCAATTTCAAAAGAATTACTCGTATATCATCTGATAGAGTAAGTAACATTTTTCGGAAGTTCTCTGCTTGTAACGATGATGTTTGTTGGTCGAATACACCTGCAATTTTTGTTAATCCATCAATTATTTTAGATATTTTCTCGCCAAACATTCCTTTTATATCGTCCAAGGAAATATCGGTGTCTTCTACAACATCGTGCAATAATGCGCATACAACAGAAGTTGGACCAAGGCCAATTTCTTCAACAGCAATTTGTGCTACTGCAATTGGATGAAAAATGTATGGTTCTCCTGATTTTCTACGCATATCTTTATGAGCCTCCAAGGCAAGCTCAAAAGCCTTGCGTATTTGAAGTTTGTCATCTTTATCCATTCGTCTGCGAATGGTTTTCAGAAGATTACGATAACGTTTAAGAATTTCTTTTTTTTCTTCCTGTAAGCTTAATGTGTAGGTTTCCGGAGAGATTTCGGCCATAAAACATGCGTTTTCTTAAATATAAGAATTTAAAAACACAAAAAGAATAACCATTGAACCGTAATTAGAAAGTAGAAGCTTTTGAAAAAGCGTACTATCTGTCTTAGTACGGGTAAACCCAATTTAGTTTAGTAAGGTTTCCTTTCTAATTCAAAAACACTAAAAACCTTACTAATCTTTAGTTTTAGGTAGTTGTATTTTCCAACTGCCTATTTAGGGTTAAAAAAGCCCCAAGGCAGCCAACGGCTGCCTTTGGGCGAATCCTAAACTAAAACAAAGAAAAACTACTGGCTTATAATAAGCTTTTGAACGCCAATTGCGTTGTTATGACTTACCTTAATCATGTATATACCTTTTTGTATATCACTTATATCTATTTGTTCTTCCAACGAATTCAAATCAAACTTTCTAATAGATTGACCATTAAGGTTTACTATTTCCGCAGAATAGCTTGTTTCTAATTCTGTAAGCTCATTTAATTTTATTGTAATGCTAGTGGTAGCAGGATTTGGAAATAATGCAACACTAATATTTTTGATTGAGCCACTATTTATGATTGAATGCTCGTTTTCATCATTTACCATTAATTTATTTGAGCTTTCTGGAACAACTACACTAGCTAATGTAGTAGGTTTATAAACGGTTCCGCTCGATAAAAATTTGTAGCTTGAAGCTCCTGTAGCTTTACTTGATATAACTATATAGTAAGTGCCTGCTGAAATACCAACACTAGCCATTTTAAAGGTAAATTGACCTGTTGCATTTATACCTAATGTTATATTTTGTTTTATTTCAATATCTTTTGCTAATACACCTTTCAACGTATAAAAAGAAGCTTTTATTATACCATTGAAAGCAGTGGTGGTAGAGCCATTTTTAATACCCACTTTTATATAACAAGAATCAAACATGTTTATTGTATTTGATTTTAATACCAAATTAGATGTTGTTCTTAATGGATTGGTATCTTTTACTTCAAAGTTAGAAGGATACGTATTGCTTGCACTTCTTGTAATTAGTTGCCAGTTGTTATTTTCTACAAAGTAGATACCTAATTTATACTTAGCAGGAACAATGTTTGCAATTGTTGATGTAAAGGTATAGGTTGCAGATGCTCCCTGATTAATGGTAACATTTGAAAGCGTTTGAATGCTTGTTACGTAAGTGTTTTTGGAGTCAAACAATGCTGCAACTAACTGACCAGTTGCTTTTGCAGTTCCATAGTTTTTTATAGTTGTTTTTACTGTTGCTTTACTTCCAATAGTTGCAGAAGTAGGGGCAGAGTAGTTTGCTGTGCCTGAATTTATTTTTAATTTATGCTTTGCAGGTGTTCCCGGCTTTATTTCATAAATCATTTGTAAGTCAGCCCAAGTATAATTACCGCTGTGTGTGGTAAGTGCATTCATTGGGAAAAATCCATTTGTAGATCCACCCCAACCCCAATTGATGTGAAATAAGCCTAAAGTATCGTATCCGTCAGCAATAAATAAATGACCTGCACTATTACCGTTTACTTTATGTTTTGAGTAACCTGCAATAAGTACAATTCTTTTTGCATCAAGTTCTGTTTTTAGCGTGTTATCCCAGGTTGTTGCTCCAACTGTGCTCATTTTTGCATGTTTTAAGCTGCTAGAGTATCCAAAGTTTTTAGTAAGTGCTGTAAATACATCTTTACCTCCCCAAGATTTTACAGAGGCTGAACTTCCACTTATTGTTCCGTAATCCATATCAACACTTACACCTACGTGGTAAACTAATCTTGCAACTTCATCAATTTGAGCTTGTGTGCTACTCATGCTCGAAAGGCTTAATGCTCCTGGTGTTGACATTAAAGTCCAATTGTAAACGGTAGCACCAAAATTCGCTGCTTGTACACCAAAGTTGTCGTCAGTGTATGAATTATATCCAATACCTTGAGCTGGATAATTGTAATACTTTAACGTTTGTGCCATTGCAATTGCCACACATCCAGAAGGTGTTCCTGGAGGACAAAATTTGTTATATGTACCTCCTGATTGATTCCATTTAGTAACAGTTAATGGTGCAACAGACGATTTTTTATATAACATGCCGGAATTGTCGGATGAAGGATTTAGTGCATTATCCCACATTGCCAATGCTGTTTGGTCAACGGTGTTATTTTTAATTGCACTCTCAATTTGTTCTTTGTAGTTGTCTAATAATATTTCTAACCCAGGATTGATGTCATTTATATCGAAAGACGATTCGTATGAATAACCTAAAATTGGTCGTGCTACATCATCTCCCGAAACAATTACAAATCCATTGTTTTGTCCTACGTTAAAAACATAGTACGCAACATTGGGTTGATTGTTTACTAAACAATTTTCTTTCTTTACCAACGATAAATTATTGGCTCCTGAAAGAAGTGAAAGTTTGGTGTTTGACAAAACATGGTTTTGTGCAGCACTTTGTGCCTGTTGAGGTGTAACTTGTTTTGCATCTGCCGATATAATTTGGCTAAATAATGCAACAGATAAAATTAGCTTTTTCATGATTTTTGGTTAAGTTTTGGATTTGCTTTCTTCGTTTTAAAATTAAAAATGTATTATTTGTGTTGGTTGAAATAACCAATTTTTGGAACAGATGCCAGTTTGCATAATTCCACGCAATAAAAAGTCTGAAGTTTTTTTGAAGGTTGCTATAAAAAAAATAGCAAATACACCTATTAAAGTGCAGAGCTTTTTCATGGTTAAATTTGGTTAAGTTGCTGCAAATGTATTTCCATTTTATGGATTATACAAGCTTTACCTATATAAAGAAATTGTTAAGGTAGAATGGTAAACGGTTTAATTTTTTGATAATCAGTGTTTTAGAGTGTGGATAAATATTATTTCTGGAGGAAATGTAAAATAGATTGTGTAATGTTTTTCGTTTTGATCATTTAATATGAAAACGAAATAATTCAGGATCTTTGTTGGAAGCTGTTATATCAAGTATATCGCCTTGTTTTAACTTGTAATCGTTATTGCTAATAGATTGTTTATAAACAAGATTCCCAATTTTGTATTCCACAATTGCGCTGTATTCTATCCGTCCCCTTGCTTGTTCACCTTTTAGTTCAACAACCAATCCCTTTGTATGTATAGCATATTTACTAAGTTGGTAATCTTTGTAGTATTCTGATGCTAAGGAAAGCGTAATCGCAAAAAACACGAGAAACACGACTAGGAAAAAGATGTTTTTTCCTGCGCTTGTTTTTACATTAATTAAAAAAAGTAACACAGGCGACATACTTGCTATGATGGCAAGTATCTTTTGTGGCATTTTTTCATAGGAATGCCCATAAAAAATTAAATACAAAAATCCGGCTAAAAAAGAGATGGTTAAAACAAAATTCCAAATGGCTTTATTTTTAATTTCTGGAATGTTTAACATGTTTTATTCCGCAAAAATAAATTATACTCCATTAATCTATAATAATTATTTTTTTAGAAATTGCAGCTCCCAATGTATTAGTTATTTTACAGATATATGTACCGGTTAGTAAATTAACCTGTAACGGAATATTGTTTTTGCCAAAACCAACAGGCAGTTTTTTGTAAAAAACGTTCTTCCCTAATAAATCAAAAATAGTAATTTCAAATAGCTCGTCTTTGTCCGATTCAATTAAGAGAGAGAGTTCTGTAGTGGTGTTTGCGGGTTGCGGAAATACAATAGCGGAAAAGTTAGCAGTATGTATATTTTCAACACCAAGCGCTATAACTTTTATGGTGTCAAAAATGCCCTGACTTAGATTAAAGTAGCTGCCACTGCCTGTTTCCAACTTAATTGCTCGAACCATATAATAGTTGTTGTATGTAGGATTATTATCGGTAAAAGTAGTTCCGGTTAAATAGGTAGTTCCTGAAATACGGTTGTATAGATTAGTTATGGTATCTAATCTATACACATAGTATCCAAGCACAGTATCAGTTGTTGCAGTCCATTGCAAATCCACTGTTGTGCCATTTATAGATGTTTTTAATTGACTGGCAGGAGCAACAGGATGTAATCGCAAAGAAGGATCACCCATTAAAGCCATGTGAGTACCTCTTCTATTACCTGCGCTACCGGTGTTGTTTATATATAGGTTGTAGTTATTTTGAGAAACTTTAGTGCTAAAACCAATATGTTCGCCTAAGCCCATGTGGTGAAAATACCAATAGGGGCGAGCAGCCCAACAGCTTGTAAGTGTTAATCCGGTGGAAGCAAGTGGAGCTCGTAAGAAATTATTTTGAGAATCCCAGTCGCCAAAATAGCTGCCAAAAAGCATGGTAAATACTGTTTGAACAGAAGTACTATCGAATGTACCTGTTGTACCTACGCCAGCGCACGTTTTATAGCTTCCGGCTCCGCAACCATATGAAAATAAATAGCTTTGAGATGACATCGTTGTGAAGTAATCATTTGCTAATGTGTTTGAAGCTCCAAATAACGAGGAAAAGTTTCTCCATCCATTGCTTGCAAATTCTTCGTTGTAGGCAGAACCAAAATTGTCATCAATTAATCCTCTTCTAGCTGCTACTGTTTGTTTGTGTTTAAATTTATTGTTCTTGATAATGTATTGCTTTAGCAATTGTTGCTCATTTAGCGCAAATTGTGGCATGTTGTATAAGTCAACCCTTCCAATCTCAAGTTCTACATTGTTATTAGGAGTAGGTAGGAATCCTGTGTCAAATTTACCATCTCCCGGAATATTCCTATTTTCTGTTCTAGTTGCTGTTGGATTATTTACAAAAGTATCTTTCCATCCGGAAGAATCCATGTCGGCATAATACACATCTGCAGGCCAAGCACCAACATGATCAGGGTGCCCATCAGGAGCAAAATTTCCTGAATAAGGAACAGGTACATGCCCTAAAATATAAATTCCTTTTACATTAACTGGGTCTAATGTATATTCTGTAGTAATAATTCTTCGAACTTTTGTAACAGGAGTTGTCCTTGAAACGTAGTAGGTTGCTACTTGCCAACCATCACCAATTAAATCTTGTTGTACTAACTTGATTTCGGGATTGAGCGAATTTTTAAAAGTACTATCTACTAACAATAACATTTTTCCTCTATACTCAATGGCAGGCACCTCTATGCCAGCGTAAACGTACGTTTCTGCAGTTTTGCCACCTGTTTTAGATATTCTGTATTCGTAGTCAATACCAATCGATATGGATGTATCTGCGAATGATGTTGCAGTTCCGCTAAGATTACCTATTTGTGTCCAAGTTGTTCCAACTTTTGTTTTTCTATATACTTTAATAGCGGTAGCCCCAGAAATGGTAGCCCATGCAAACGAAACTTTTTTAGGGTTTTTTTGCACAGTAGTTGTTAGTTGCACTGTAGCATCCTTTGGCTGTCCAACTAGTTTTATACAAACAATTGCAAATAAACAAAGTAGTAGTTTTTTCATTCTTTAAAAATTAGTTAGTTCTGGGGATATGCTAATTAACTAAAAAAAAGAATTGAATCAAATTTTTACTCATTTTCATTCTGCGGCTCTGATAGATAAAATAAAAATCAATTTATATATATAGTTGATTTTGTTGAGAATAAACAATATATTTAAGTATCTAACCAACAAATTACTATGAAAAACAAAATCCACTATCTGCTACTAAGTTTTTTGATAGCTACACTAGTTGTTAATGCCCAAAAAATAAATGATAAATTTTTGGATGGCAATATTTGGGTAAAGATGAAGAGTAGTACTTCTTTACCTATGCCTTTGCCTAACGCTTCGAGAACGATAGATAAGAAGACGCTGCCTTTTATTGCAGATATAGAAAAAATAAGTTCTGTTAAATTAGTTCGTCAACCGTTTGTAAGAACCAACGATGCTAATTTGATGAACGTATATCAAATAGAATTGGCAAATGCCCAAAAAGTGAGTGAGGTTGTAAATATTCTAAATAGACACTCGTTGGTTGACTATGCAGAACAGGTTCCTTTAGATAAACCATGCGCGTTGCCAACTCCAACAGATCCGGGTTATACTTCACAGTGGGAATTAAATAAAGTAAATGCTGCTGGTGCCTGGGCTCTTTTTTCTGGAACAGTTTCTAACGGCCAAGTTGTGGTTGCATTGGTAGATGATGCTATAAATATTAATCACCAAGATTTAAATATTTGGAAAAATTCCGGAGAGGGAGGTTCTTCTTCAACAGATGGTTTAGATAGTGATGGAAATGGTTATATCGATGACTATAGAGGGTATGATGTTGCTAGTAGTGATAACAACACCAGTCCTGTTTGGCCTACCGATTCTGCTTTGAAGCATGGTACAAGAATGGCAGGTATTATTGCCGCAAAAACAAGCAACACTATAACTGCTGTGTCACACATGGCATCATTAGGATATTCTTTAGTTAAGACAAATGGATCTACTTATGGGCCACAGTTAATGCCTGTAAAGGCAACTAACACAGCTAATGTAATTACACATGGCTATGAAGGAATTATTTATGCAGCTTTAAATAAAGCGAATATTATATGCATTCCGTGGGGCAGTTCTGTTGCATCTCAAACAGCGTACAATATTTTAAAATATGCTCAAAAACAAGAGTGTATTATTATTGCAGCTGCTGGAAATAACAACTCTTCTAATGCATTTTATCCGGCTGCTTACAATTCTTCTTTCAACAATATAGTTGCGGTAGCTGCTACTGAAAGCAACGATACCAAAGCATCGTTTTCTAATTATGGAACATGGATAGATGTTTCTGCTCCCGGACAAAATATATATACAACAGATTTAAGCTCTTCTAATACTGCATTCACAACGGTATCGGGAACATCAGCTTCTGCCGCATTAGTTGCTAGTTTGTGTGGTTTAATGATGAGTTATAAAGTTGATTTATCTAGTAGTGATGTAATTAATTGCCTACAAAACAATACAGATGCGATTGTACCTACCAATATTGGAACAGGTAGAATAAATGCACAAAAAGCAATTGCTTGTTTAAGTGCTACTCAATATTCAGACCCATTTGCTGATTTTGATGTACATCCTTCTACGATAATGGCTGGTGGCTATATTTGGATTACAAATAAATCGAAACACGCACCTTCTTCATTTGATTGGCAGTTGCAAGATGCTACAATACCTAATCAAACTACAACATCATTATCACAGCAAGTAACTGGTTTTTATCCATCCTCAGTTTCTTTCGGTTCTAAAATTATTAGATTGATTGCAAAAAAGGGTAGCAAGTCTGATACAGCATATAAAACAATTATGGTAAATCCGGGCGGGGGGTGTGATACTGTTAATTGGGCTTGGAGCAAAACTACAATAGGGTACTACTATAATTATATAGATTCTGCAGGTAATCATGGACATATATTTGGCGTAAATGACTTAAAAGAAAAGGAACATTTACAACGATTTGATTTGCCTAGTTTTAATAATGACTCACTCGTTAGTGTTTCAATCAATTTTGGCTATGCAACGAGTTCTAATGCAGCAAGTAAGTATATTACAGTAAATGTATACGAAGATGATGGTACCGGAAAACCCGGAACTTTTCTTGGTCAATCTTCTCAAATTCCATTTCAAACTGTTATTGATGATGTGCAGAATAATAAACTTACAAGAGTAACCTTTGGACAGCCGATAGAACTACCTACAACCGGATTGGCACCAGGTTCTTTCTTTGTTGGGATTTCCCATTCTCATTCATTGGAAGGCAATCTTGATTTTGCTGCAGGAGATAGATTGGCTATTGTTGCCAGTGGCACACTAAATCCGGTTCCTTTTGGAGGAACGAATCAAGTGTGGACTCGTATTTTTTATCAAGATAAACTAGTTCACTTAGGTGATTGGGGCGAATATCCTAACGGTTCTGGTCAATATGCATTTTCACCAACCCCTACAGCACTATTTATATTTCCTAATGTAACAAATAGTCCATTAAAAGTAAATGTGGATAATACAAAAATCCCAAATTCTCCTATATGTAGCGGAGATACTGTTATTTTTGATGCCTCTGCATCAACCTATCAAGGCGGTGTAGAGTGGGAGTTCCCTTATGGATTTCCTAGTAAATCAACTAAAATTGTTGATACAATTATATTTATAAATACTGGAGCATCTCAAATAGCATCTGTAGTTAAGCTAAAAGTTACCGGTGGTGCTTGTATGACCACAGATTCTATGTCAATTCCAATAACGATTTTACCTAGTCCTAAAATTATAATTACTACTACACCTAAGAATACCAATTCTATTTGTCAAGGCACTAGTGTTACTTTTTCAGCCGGAGCATCGTTATCTATCTCTGGGTATAATTGGTCGCCTGCTGCCGGACTAACTAGTACTGTTGGGGCAGTAGTAATTGCTACACCTACTGTAAGCACAACTTATGAAGTAACAGGGGCAAGTGTTTCCGGTGGTTGTTCTTCTACATCTTCTATTTTTATACGAGTAGATTCATTGCCAATTCCGGTTATAAATTTAGATACAACCAAATGTGCTATGCAAACTATGCTGCTTGACGGTTCTTTAAGCAAAGCTTCCAATAGTTTTAGTTGGAGTGCTTCCGGAGCATCGCCCGCAACATCTACTTATGCAACACAAAACGTGGTGTATAACACACCCGGATTGTATACTGTATCTCTTACCGCAACAAATAATTGTGGTAGTGTTACCACTGCCAAAACATTTTCCGTTGCTTGTATAAGTGATGTAAATGAGTTGGAATTGAATTCAATAAATAGTTATTATAATTCTGAAACTAAATTGGTGCAGATAAGCTTTGTTAATGGGCTAAATACTGCAGAGAATCATATTCTGCGATTAGTAGATAATCTTGGTAAAGTTGTTTCTGAAAACACAGTTATACCTAGTAAAGTAAATAATATAACCAGTGTAGATGTATCTAAATTGCCGTTAGGAATTTACTATTTATCAATACATACTTCCGATTCAAAAACTAAGTATGTAAATAAATTGATTATTTACTAGCTTGCTTAAGCACGCTTGGAAGCAAAAATTCCATGATGTGAGTTGCGAATATCTTCAATAGTGTAAAAGGCGTCTTCAATGTTTTTATCAATAATATGAATGACGTCTTTTACATTTTTTCTTTCAGCAATAATGTATAATATTTTTACGGGTCCCTTAGCACCTTCGCCACTTAAAATTGTTACTCCATGATTTTTTTCTCGCAACAAATCAATTAAGCCGCTAGTACTTTGATTTGTGATAAGGCGGATAATTTGATTTCCTAATGCTAGTTTTTCTTCTATTTTTAAACCAATATAGGTGCCGGTAGCAAACCCACATGCCCAAGCTAAATAACAAGCAACATTATTTAGGTTTTTCATTACCTGCGCTACAATAATAAGCCATAATAATACTTCAAAAAAGCCTAGTATCGGAACTATTTTTGTGTATCCTTTCGATGTGAAAATGTGCCTAAGGGTATTTAATGTTACATCAAATAGCCTAGAAATAAATATGAGTAAAGGCAGTAAAATCCAATTGTAATAATCAAATGATGCGTCCATAGTTTGTTCGAAATATAATAATACGTATTTATTTGTTCGTAAAAGTATAAATACTAAAGTAGATTTAAGTAAAAACAACTATCAATATGAAAATAAACTACTTTATTTTATTTTGGGTTTTTGCAATTAATGCAAGTGCCCAAACACTTACGTTTGATGATTATTTAACCCGTGCAACTGCTAAAGAATGCACCAAAACGCAGTTTGGTACAAGTATTCCTATACCTATTTATGCTTTTGGAGCCGGAGGTTGGGTGTACGAAGTGGGGGTGCACTTTGATAATACTACAACAATCCAAATTGATGAATTTCTGGTTTTAATAGGTGGTAAAAAAGGTACAAATGCTACTACTTTTTTGGCGAAATTGTATAATGCAGGAACAGACTCACTTCCCAATGGCTCGGCTTTAGGAACTACAACGTTAAGTTTTGCAAATGCATATGCACCTGCAGCTACTATAAACACCGCCTCCAGTGCGTTAAATTTTGGAACATACACCTCAATTCCGTTTGCCTCTCCAATTACGCTTACAAGCAGCTTTGTGGCATCTCTTACCGTAGATAAAACATCTAATGCAAGCTCCAATCAGCAGTTGTATTTGGCATCTAATTCGTGTGCCAACAATGATGGAAAAGGTGAGGCTCGAGCCTGTATTTTTCCCGTAACCAATGCTAAGGATGCCGGAAATTCTATCTTGTCTCAACAATGGTATAAAGTCGAAAAATTTTATCAGAAAGTAAATCAAATTAATACTCCTATGCCGTTGGACTGCGATCCGTTAATAATTCCGCTGGTTGTAGGCGAGTCTTCTCCATTATCGGTTGAGAAAGAGATTAAGTCGGAGTCGGGTAATCTTATATTCTATGGGCATTATCCCAATCCGGCTAGCTCAAGCGTGAGAATTAATTACTCAACTCGCAACACGAATGATTGGGTTAATTTAAGGGTGTTTGATATTTCAGGAAAAACAATTTTTGAGTCAAATAATAATTCTTCAATCAATTCGTTTTTTGATATAAATGTATCTGAGTATATCCCAGGAACCTACTATTATGGCCTGAAATCAGTGAATGGATCTGTGTACAGTAAGTTTGTTGTAAATTAATTGCTCAAATAAATTGTAATTTAGGTAATGGTATTATTTTTGTGTGCTAAACACTACCATTACCTTTTTTATGCAATTATTTTATCAAAAGAAATATTCACTTTACGTTATATTAGTTGTACTCTGTTTTTATACATCTGCTTTTTCTCAAGATGAAGCTGTGAAATGTGGTTCGTCTGAAAATAAAGAAGCGATTAAAAATTTGGAAAAGGGAACCGATAAAAAGAAATATAAAAAGGAGGAGCGTTATAAGTTTCTGGAGAAAGCAATGGAGCTAGATCCTGATTACATTGAAGCTGTATTTGCTTATATTCAAGAACGTATTCTTACAATAAAATACGAAAAAACAAAGTATAAAGTAATAGACGAATACCTGCTCAAGGTAATAGAAAAATGTCCTGATTTTCATGCCGAGCCTTATTACTACCTAGGTTTTAGTTATTATGAGCAAGAAAAATATTCTGAGTGCATTACCTATTTAGAAAAATTTATAAAATTTAAAGCAGATGATGAAAAAAAGTATGGAAAAGATTATCCTGCGTTAGAAGAGCAATCAAAAGAAATAATTAAGTACGCTAAAATTTATCGAGATTTAGATGAACTAAAAAAGAATCCCGTTCCATTCGATCCTCAATTAGTAGAGGGTGTTTGTACTCAAAACAGTGAGTATTTGCCTATAATTTCTCCCGATGATGAAATGATTTTATTTACTAGAAGGGTTCCGCAAAACTCAAAGAATACTGTTTATCAGAGCGACAAAGAAGTAGAGATTTTTTCTTTTAGCAAACGTGGAACTAACGGGAAGTTTGACAAAGGATCTGCAATGCCCGATCCATACAATAAAAATTCAAACGAAGGAGGCGCAACTGTTTCCATCGATAATAAAAAATTATTTTATACTATTTGTAAAGATGAAGGAGGAGAGCAGCTAAACTGTGATATTTATTATTCTGAATTAGTTGGTGGCACATGGACTGAGATTAAAAAGGTGGATGGAATTAACGATCCTGTTTATTTCGATTCGCAACCAACTCTTTCTGCAGATGGCAAATCGCTATATTTTGCAAGTGATAGAAAAGGAGGTTTGGGAGGTATTGATATTTATAAAACAACTAGAGATGTTACCGGAAATTGGGCACCACCTGTAAATTTAGGACCAAAAATTAATACAGAGGGGCACGACAAATCTCCTTTTATGCATTCCGATAGCGAAACACTTTATTTTTCGTCCGATGGACAGCCTGGGTTTGGAGGATTTGATATTTTTTATGTTAGAAAAGATGAGAAAGGCGAGTGGCTTACTCCTAAAAACATTGGTTATCCAATAAATTCCGAAGCAGATGATTTAGGCTTTTTTGTTAGTACCGATGGGCATTATGGTTATTTTGCCTCCAATCAATCTGCCAAAGTAAAAGGAAAAGTAGTTGGAGGATGGGATATTTATTCGTTCGAACTCTATAAGGAAGCTCGTCCATCAGCTGTGGCATTTATAAAAGGCGAAATGAAGGACGAGAAAGGTGCCGCTCTTAAAAACGCAACAGTCGAAATAAAATCTGCAAAAAGCAAAGAAAAAACAGAAGCTATTGTAGATACAACTACCGGTGAGTTTATTGCAATTGTGAACATGAAAAAGAAAGAAGATTTTGTGGTAACGGTTAAGAAAGAAGGTTATGCTTTTAATTCATCATTGGTTTCCATTAAAGAAGAAAATGCAGTGAAAGAACCTACAAAGATTAATTTTGAAAGTAAACCTGTTGAGGTAGGGAAAGCGTACACGCTAAACAATATTTATTTCAATTCTAATTCATCCAAATTAAAAGAAGAGTCTATTGCTGTAATAGAGGAATTTGTGGCGTATTTAAAAGACAATCCAACAATAAAGATTGAGGTGCACGGCCATACCGATAATGTTGGAGACGAAGCAAGTAATATAAGCTTATCTACCGATAGAGCATTTTCGGTATTTGAGTTGTTGCAAGAAAAAGGGATTCCCAAAGGTAGACTAGTCGCTTTTAAGGGGTTTGGAAAAGCAAAACCAGTTACAACCAACGATACGGAAGTAGGTAGGGCAAAGAACAGAAGAACCGAATTTGTGGTACTAGAAAAATGATAAATAGCTTATTTATCAAATAATTTTACATATTCGAATTAAGAAACTATATTTGCACACTCAAAAAAACAAAATAGGTCCCGTAGCTCAGTTGGATAGAGCAACTGCCTTCTAAGCAGTAGGTCTTTGGTTCGAATCCAAACGGGATCACTGGTGCCAAAACCAATAAAACCCTCACAGTTTACTATGTAATCGGGCTGAGGGTTTTGCTTTTAGGGGAAATCTAGTAACAGCAATCTGTTCATATTTACTGCTGTTTTTAAGGAAATATTACACACATAAATTGTATGTTAGTAGCATTAATATATACAATATGCGTGTTCATTTTATTGCAGTTGGAGGTAGTGCCATGCACAATCTAGCCATTGCACTTCATAAAAAAGGGTATAAAGTTACGGGAAGTGATGATGAAATAGTAGAACCTTCTAAAGGCCGACTATTAAAGTATGGTTTATTACCTTCTCAAATTGGGTGGAATCCTTCTTGTATTGATAGTTCTATCGATGCAATTATTTTGGGCATGCACGCCAGAATTGATAATCCTGAGCTTTTAAAAGCGCAAGAGTTAGGGCTTAAAATATATTCGTATCCGGATTATATATACGAACAAACAAAAGATAAAACTCGCGTTGTAGTTGCCGGGAGTCACGGTAAAACAACCATTACATCAATTATTTTACATGTGCTAAAACACAATAATGTAAAATGCGATTACTTGGTTGGAGCTCAGCTTGAAGGGTTTGAAACCATGGTTAATTTGGAGCATGAATCTAAAGTGGCAATAATTGAGGGCGATGAATATTTAGCCTCTCCAATTGATAGGCGACCTAAATTTCATATTTACAAACCACATATTGCAATTTTAAGTGGTATTGCTTGGGATCATATCAATGTGTTTCCGACTTTTGAAAACTATGTAGATCAGTTTAGGCAGTTTTTAAATATGTTTGAACCTAATGGAACAATTGTTTATTGTAAGGAAGATGAGTGGGTGCAAAAAGTTGTAACCGAAAATAAATCTGGATTGGAAAAATTACCGTATGCTGTTCCCGAAAATTTTATTGAAAATGGAGTATCGTTTCTTAAGACATCTTTTGGAAATATTCCGCTAAAGGTATTCGGCAATCATAATTTAATGAACTTAAACGGTGCTCGTATCGTGTGCAATAAAATTGGTATTTCTGATGCCGACTTTTATAATGCAATTAGCACTTTTAAAGGAGCTGCTAAAAGATTAGAGTTAGTAAAGAAAAATGATCAAACTGCTATTTATAAAGATTTCGCACACTCCCCATCTAAACTGAAAGCGACTATAATGGCTACAAAGCAACAGTATCCTAATAGAAAATTAATTGCTTGTATGGAGCTACATACATTTAGTAGTTTGAATGAAAATTTTTTGAAAGAATATAGTGGCGCCATGGACGATTGTGATGTAGCAGTTGTATATTTTAATCCGCATACAATCGCACATAAAAAACTAAAACCAATAACTATAGAGCAAGTACAACAATCGTTCATGAATAATGCAATCAAGGTTTTTACTTCATCGAATGATGTGAGAGAGTTTATTAAGAAGAATAAATTTGATAATACCAATTTGTTATTAATGAGCTCGGGAAATTTTGATGGAATTGATTTCGCTAAATTTGCAGATGAATTAATAAACTAAGAATTAAATGGAAAAAGTTATTCTTAGTAAATCAACTTATATAAGGTCTTTGCAATGTTTGAAGTCGTTATACCTGTATAAAAACAATTACAATCTAAAAGATGCCATTAGCGAAGATAAACAAGCCATATTTCAGAGAGGAATAAATGTAGGACAATTAGCCCAAAAGCTTTTTCCTGGCGGAGTAGAGTTGAAGCCGTCTTATCGAGACTATAATAAAGGGTTTGAAGAAACTCAATTAGCATTAATTGAAAACACAACTATTTACGAAGCGTCATTTATTTACAATAATGTGTATGTTGCAGCTGATATTGTGCAAAAAGCACCCTCCGGAAATTGGAATGTATATGAAGTAAAAAGTTCTGTAAGGCTTACCAATACATATATTAATGATGCGGCCTTGCAATATTATGTTATTAAGAATGCCGGTATTGCCATTGAAAATTTTTATTTGATATTGATTGATCCGGATTATATCAGAGGAAAAGAGCTTGATTTAGCCAAGCTTTTCTCTGTAACATGCGTTACCGATAGGCTAATTGAGTTGCAAGATAGAATTGTAACACAAGTAAACATTGCTAAAAACGCTCTTGCAGAATCTCAAGCTCCGGAAATTGGAGTGGGAGAACATTGCTTCTCTCCTTACGATTGCGATTTTAAAGGCCATTGTTGGAGCAATTTACCCAAAGAGAGTGTGTTTGAACTATCTGGTGTTTCAAAAAAAGACCAGTTGGATTTATACAATCAAGGAATTGTAAAAATTACCGATATAAAAGATTCATCTGTTTTTAAAAAGTCAACGCAAACGCAGATAGATAGCGCAATTAGCAATAATCCAACTGTAGATAAAGACGGATTAAATCAATTTATTGGGCAGGTAAAATACCCTATTTACTTTTTGGACTTTGAAACCTTTATGCCTGCAGTTCCCTATTTTGAAGGGAATAAACCATATCAACACACCCCGTTTCAGTATTCGTTACATATTTATAAAGACGAAAAATCAACATTAGAGCATAAAGAATTTTTAGCAGAACCTTTTGGAGATCCCCGTATTCCTTTTATGCAGAGCTTGATAAACGATTTGGGCGTAGATGGTACTATTTTAGTTTACAATATTTCTTTTGAGCGACAAATTTTAAAGGACTTAATAAAAAAATATCCTGTCTATGCTGATAAATTAAAAGAAATAACAAATAGGATGGTTGATTTAATAATTCCATTCGAAAATAAATACTATTATCATCCGGCAATGAAAGGTTCACATTCTATGAAATACGTACTTCCTGCTTTATTTCCTGAGTTGTCTTACGATAAACTAGTAATTAAAAGTGGTGCTGTAGCAATGATGGCATTCGAAAAATTGTATCACGAAAATGACATTATTAAAATATGTGAAACAAAAGACGCACTAAAGGAATATTGTAAGCTTGATACGTTGGGTATGGTTAAAATATTTGATTACTTAAGAAATGTAGTAGCGTAGAATTAAGAATTTTTTTTAAAATGCCTTATCATTTCACCATAATTAAAACCTAGTTCAAGTCCTTTTATTGTTTTTGTAATTCTGTCGGCTTTTGTATGTGAAGTTTTGGCGCTTTCTATCCATTTCGAAAAATAATTTTGATGACCTAATGTTAGCTTTTTAAAATTATTTAATGCAACAGGTGCTTCTAATAAACAATCCAATAAATCGGTTGATTGCGGCAGTGGGTCTGTATCTAGTGACAATTTTAGTGTAACAACCGCTCCTTGTTGTTTCCTTATTCTCTTTCTCATTTCGGCATTAATAGGCATGATAAAAGAGCCATCTCCATCGGGTAAAATTGCAACCAATTTAATTTTAAGTGAGTCTATAAATCCCTTTACTCGATATGATTTACGAATAGAAGGATTAATTATATTAGCTACATCTAACGGAATTGAAACGTATGTCCAACCAGTTTTTTCGCCTTTCTTTCCAAATTTTAGTAGTGTAGTTTTAAACTCGTACATGAGTTTATGCCTGAGCAGGAGCTTTTTTTGTAATTCTAGAAACTATCTCTTCCAACCCATTTATCAGTTTTCGAAGTAAATCGAAGTACAGTGTAATTGAAAGTACAAAAGACATTAACCAAATAATAGAAATATTAAACCAATACGTGTCATAATACTTTCCTAAAAACTTTTTGCGAGGTGCAAAAAAGTGTGCACGCCCAAAATTAGATTGCTGAGGGTCTAAGAAAATTGGATCTGCTCGTTGAATAAGCTCTCCATCTTTTTCTAATATTTTATCTAGCTCATTACTATTTCTTACTAAATCGTTTAGGCTTTCATTCTCTTGGTTGTTTTTAAGCACCATAAATGCTTCTTTAGCTTCTGGTGTGGCATTACGCTTAGAAATTAGCTTATCTTTTTCGTTACTTGCGTTGTTATATTTTTTGATATACGAAGAGTTTAGTTTTGCAAGATAATCTCTCAACTCTGCTGCTTTTTCGCTACTAAAAGTTTCAATAGTTAGTTGTTCTGCATTCGCAAATTTCAATTGTTTTTGAGCTTTGTTTTCCTTTATAAGTTCATTGCGCAATAAATTAATATCGTCTGTAACTTCCTGTTTTGCATCTGCATTTTTATAAATATTCTCGCACTTATCAATTTTTGCTTTTAGTTTTGGTATCCAATAATTTTTCTTAAAATCAGCAATACTCATTGCTTTATCATATATATAGAAAGCAGATTCATATCCATTTTTTTTGAATTGATTTACGGCCAAAGCTTCAAACGCCCAACGAGAGGTCATTATTTCTCCTGTAAATGGAACATGTTTTTGAGATGTAATGGATGGATTTAGTTTGTCGAATTTTACAATTACACCGCTTAATAATAGTTGAGGTATAATTAAAAATGGAATTAAAATGTAGATGGTTACGGCAGAATTAAAACTTGCTGAAATATTTAAACCTAACATGTTTGCAAAGCAAGATGTAGTAAATAATACAAACCAATAATCAAAAGACATCCCATTTATATCTAATATCCAATTGCCCATTGCTACAAACATAACTGTTTGAATGGCAGATAGAACAAACATGACAAATATTTTTGAAATGAGATAACTGCTTCTACTCAAATTTAAAAACGATTCTCTTTTCAATATTTTTCTATCCCTAATAATTTCTTCGGCACTTACCGTTAGTCCAATAAACAATGCAACTACAACACACATAAATAAATAGGCTGTTATGTTTTCGTTTTCACGGAATATATAACCTATTTTATTGGAGATGTCTGTATTGTAAAACTTAACCAAATAAGCTAAAATAAAAGCAAGTAGGGGCGATTCAATTAAATTAATAGCCAAGTATTGACTGTTAGTTAATTTTGATTTTACATCGCGTGTAATAAATACGTTAAATTGTTTTAGTTTTGTTGGTATTTTGAAGGTGCTTTCTGGAATAGCACCATTTGATAAAACAGGTGCTGATTTTTTTTCGATATTTTCTTTATAAAACTTATTCCATTCTAGTGGGGAAACCTTTCTGTTGTGAGTAAGATTTCCATATTCATCCAACACCTTCGATTCAATTATATTAAAAATTTGTTCCGGATTTACGTTACCACATTCCGGACACTCACTTTCATTGCTGTTTACGTGGTTTATAATTGTTTTAAAATAAATTACCGCATCTACCGGATTACCATAATAAATAGGGTATCCGCCAACATCTAAAATCATTAGCTTGTCAAACATTTTAAAAATGTCTGACGATGGTTGATGTATAACCACAAAAACTAATTTTCCTTTTAAAGCCAATTCCTTTAAAAGGTCCATAATGTTTTCCGAATCTCTAGATGAAAGCCCAGAGGTTGGCTCATCTACAAATAGAACTGAAGGTTCGCGTATGAGTTCGAGTGCAATATTCAATCGTTTACGTTGGCCACCGCTAATAGTTTTTTCTAACGGGGAACCAACTTTTAAATCTTTTGTTTCGTATAAGCCAAGACTGGTAAGTAAATCCAATACCATTTGAGATATTTGCTCATCCTGCAAATTTCCAAAACAAAGTTTAGCGTTGTAAAATAAATTTTGGTAAACGGTTAATTCTTCAATCAATAAATCATCTTGAGATACATGTCCGATTACTCCTTCAATCTTATCTTTTTGGGTGTGTATATTTATTCCATTTATAAGTACTGCGCCACCACTTGGAACTTCATTACTGTTTAATACATTAAGCAATGTTGATTTTCCTGCACCACTACCACCCATTATGCCAATTAACTTTCCGGAATCTTCTGTTATATTAATATCTCGTAAACCAATTTTGCCGCCTTTAAATTTATATTCTAAATCATGTGCTACGAAAGATACTTTAGCTTTTGAGGTGTCGCTTAAGAAGGCACTAATTATATCGCTATAATAAATTGGGCTTACTTTAGAGCTTCGTATAGACGAGCCTTCTGTAAGAATATAGATTTTTTCTTTGCCAATTATCTGCCCATTTAATAATAAATCTGAATCGCCAAAATAGTACAGCGAATACATATTTACACTTGGAATGCACAATACTCTTATTTGTCCATTTCCAATACCTTCTGAGTAAATATGTTTGGTATTAACACCATGTGTGTTTTCTTTTTTATTATCAATTACTAAAAGCTTAGAAGAGTCAGGAATATCGTTGATGTTGCTTTTAATAAAATTTAAGCAGCGTAAAAATTCTTGCTCGTCAATATTAAATGTATCTGCTACAGTGGTAACAAACTCAAGCTCTTGCGAAGAAATTTCGTAGCTAGAATGAATAAACTCTAACAAACGAATTAATACAACTACTTTTTGTTTCTGAGTAAGTTCTGCATTGATTTGAGTACAGATTTTTAGAACCTTAACAGAGTTAACTGATGTGCGTTTTTGTGAGCCATCTTTTCTTTTGGAAACTTGATGATGCGCTTCTAAAAATTCATCGAACGATTTAAGATATAGCTCAACCTGTTCTAAATTAAGTTGTTGTTTTAGAAATGATTGTACAATGGCTCTGCCATCAGTAGTAATTCCATCAACACGAGCAATGATGGCAAAAAGCTGCATCAATGCCTTGAGTATTCGTTCACTCATAGTGTTGTAAGATTAAAAATTAGAATAGGGGAGTAAATTAAAAAAACTATTGTTGTTTAAATCCGATAAGCACTACAGCGCAGCCTGAACTTTTACTGTTAGCGTCTAATTTAGCTTCAATAATACAATCTAAGGTGTTTGTTATTTTGAAATCCCAATATGGAGCATTTCTATAGTCAATGTTTGTAAATAGCATATTTCTTTCTCCATCAAAAACAGAAAACACTAAGTTGCCATCTGTCAAACCGCTGCAACCTGCAATTCGGTATGTCGTACCTCCGTAAAATGTTGTGTGAAACTCAGCTGTTTCTTCAGAGTTTAATAACAACGAGCGGTATTGTTGACCATCAGAAATAAATTTATTTCCAATGTGTTTTCCACAAAGTGTAGCAACAGTATCGCATTGAGCATTTGATTTTAATACAAACGCAAATAAAAATGCAGAGGCAAATAATAATTTAGCTATTCTCATAGTTTATCCTACAATTAAATTTCTGATTGATTGAATTTTTTGTGAAATAATATCAAGTTGTTCAGGAGTAATATTTACCTCCGATTTGCTGGTTACAGTAGTTGTTTTATTATTTACATCCACTGTAGGTTTATCAAAAGAATATTTTATTTCTACTCCAGCAAAAGCAGCTTCTAAATCAGTTAGCTTTGTAATTAGGTCAGTGTATTCTGCTGTAGGCGTTTCACCTGCATTCGCATTCAACATTTTTATTAAGCTTAGAATAGAACTTTTTTGTTCGCCAATTCTTCTGTTTAACTCAGCATTGTTTTTTCCTTTGGCAGAACTTACTGCAAAATGCAAGCTTTCAATCCAACCACCGGCAAGTACCAAGCTGCTTACATCGTTACGCTGATTTTCCTTAAGATATGCATCCGTTGCTCTATATGCCACAGAAACCAGTGTAAGTAACGAATCTTTGTTGCCAATGTTTTTGCTAAATCTTTCTACTACAGAATTGTCAAAAGCGCCCATAACACCTAAATCTGTAGCTAGTTTTCTAACTGTATTTAGATAGCCAATTGCATCCTGCGATTGCTCGTAAATTGAGATATAGCCTAAATCTGCTCCGTAAACTCCTAAGTTTAAAGCCTTAGAGAAATTAGTTGAGTAAGAAGTAGATTTACTTGTTTGATTAAGAATAGATTTATCGTAATTAGAACCTACTTTTTTAATTAAAAGAGCAGTTTGTATAGGAGATGGAATACTAAATATTTGACCATTAACCTTAATAATGCCAGATGCATTACTATCAACCTTTGTTGTTGTAGAGTCCAAGTTGCTGGTATCTTCTTGAACATTACCCCCACAACCCAACAATCCTACAGATAGAATAGTTGAAACAGAAACTATTGATATATAATTAAATAATCTAGTTTGTTTTATCATTATTTAACATTTTTTGATTCCTGTAAAAATAGCATTTTTTTGATACGAAAGGTAAAAATTGAAAAATTATTAGAAATAACCTACCATTTTGTTTTTTTGAACCCACTTACGCTGTAATAAATTATAAAAGCATAGCACGGAATTAATACTAAGTAGGCCTTTTTGTAGCCAATAAAAGATAAATCGGCAAGATAGCCATACAGTAATGGTAGTAAAGCACCTCCGGCTATTGCCATTATTAATAGTGCAGAACCTAGCTGCGTAAACCTTCCAAGTCCTTTTATTGCTAATGGCCAAATGGCAGGCCACATAAGTGCGTTGGCTAGTCCTAATAGGGCTATAAATAAAACTGAAACATATCCGTTTGTTAAAATTGCAAGTGTGCCGAATAATATACCAATGGATGCAGATATGGCAAGTGCCTTTTCTTGGCTTATGTATTTAGGAATAGTAAATATTCCAATAATATAACCTATAACCATTGCTGCCAAAGTAAATGAAGGAAAATTTTTAGATTCAGAAAGGGGAATGTTTTGCGATTGTCCATAGCTGCCAATGGTATCGGCTGCAATAACTTCTGCACCTACATAAAGAAAAAGTGCAATTACACCCAATACAAGATTGGGAAAGTGAATAATTGAAGATTTGGTGTTTGAATTAATTGCGCCTGTTTGTTCGCTTTCCGATTCTGAAACTTCAGGTAGTGGAGAAAAATAAACCATTATCGCCAACCCAATAAGCAATATCGCCATTGAAATATATGGTAAAATAACACGCTCGGCTAGTTGGTCTAATTTAACCGCCTTGGCTGTTACATCTAATTGAGCTAATTCCGTTGTTAGATTATCAGCATCAGAAAGAATAATAGCTCCTAGTATTATTGGAGCTATTACTCCTGCTAGTTTGTTGCAAATGCCCATAATGCTAATACGTTTGGCTGCACTTTCTATAGGGCCAACTATGGTTACGTAAGGATTTACGGCAGTTTGAAGGATTGATAGCCCAGTCCCAATTATAAATAATCCGGTTAGAAATAACATATAAGTTCTGGTGTATGCCGCAGGAATAAAGAGTAATGCCCCAACTACCATGGTTAGCAATCCAAGTACCATCCCATTCTTGAAACCTGTTTTTTGTAGTATCCATGAGGAGGGTAGGGCTGTAACAAAGTAGGATATGTAAAATGCGAATGCCACCAATAGCGATTGAAAATTATTTAACTCGCAAGCAATTTTTAAGTAGGGTATGAGTGTACCGTTTATCCAGGTTATAAAACCGAAAACAAAGAATAGAACTCCTAATATAATTGTTGGTAGTAAATTTGATTTTTGTGACATGCAGTAATTTTTTATAAATCTATAAATATAAAAAGTGCAAATAATGGTTATGGAAACTATTAATTAACAATGCGGTTGTTGGTTAAGAAAGACAGTGAGTTTTTATGCATAGTTTATGGGTAAATGGTAGTCTTAAAAATAGTACTACCTTTACCTTTCTTACAAACTAACTTTACTATATGTCTCAACTACCTCCATGCCCAAAATGCAAATCTGAATTTACGTATCCTAGCGATGGTGTAATGATTTGTCCTGAATGTTTTCATGAATGGAATCCAGAGGACCTTAAGGAAGAAAAGGCGGAAGATACTGCTACAAAAGTAATGGATGCAAATGGTAATGAATTAAAGGACGGAGATACAGTAATTACGGTTAAAGATTTACCTGTAAAGGGTGCATTAAGACCAGTAAAAGCAGGAACTAAAGTTAAAAATATTCGTCTTACAGATGGCGACCATAACATTAGTTGTAAAATTGACGGTTTTGGCTCCATGGGCTTAAAATCAGAGTTTGTTAGGAAAGCCTAATTTATATAGATGTACGATTACCATTTAGATAATGAATAAGGATATTCAAGCATACAATGATTCTCAATCAGTTGAGGATAGCGAAATATGCAATTTGCTTTTTAAAGAGATAGATAAAAACTTACCTAAAGCGGAAAGTAAAATTTGGCATGCACATCCGGTTTGGTTTTTAGAAGGGAATCCAATTGTTGGATATAGTAAATTAAAAAACTGTATTCGGCTCTTGTTTTGGAGTGGTCAATCTTTCGAAGAAGATGCCTTACAAAAGGAAGGTAGTTTTAAAGCTGCGGAAATTCGTTATACCTCTGCCAATCAAATAAAAATAAAAGAGTTGAAAAAATGGCTTAAAAAAGCATCCGATATTCAGTGGGACTACAAAAACTTAATCAAAAGAAAAGGAGTTTTGGAAAGATTAAAATAAGAGTTCTTAAGAAATGAAAGGCTGAAGAATTTAAATTATTTTTTGGTGGATATGTAAAGAGTTTCTATGCATTTCCAAAGTTTTTGAGCTGAGTTTTCCCAAGTAAATTTATGTATTTGATCTTTTGATTTTTCTATCAGAGATTTTCTCAATTCTGGTTCAGTGTAAATTTTTTGCATTGCATTCGCAATAGATTGTGTGGAAAAAGGATCGGCCAAAAGTGCTCCATTTCCTGCAACTTCTGGCATTGAGGTTGTGTTGGATGTAATAACTGCAGTTTCGCAATTCATAGCTTCAATAATAGGAATGCCAAAGCCTTCAAATGTCGTTGTATATACAAGTGCCAACGAAGAAGCATAAAGATTTCTAAGTTGTTCTACATCAACTCGTCCTGTGAAAATGACATCATTTTTGTACAACATTTGTTTTAATGTTTTTTCCATGTCAGAAGTCCACCACATTTTATTACCTACTAATACCAATTTGGTGGAGTCGGATTGTTGTTGTTTAAACATTTCGAAAGCTGCGAGTAATCTAGAAATATTTTTTCTTGGATGTAAGTTCCCAACAAAAATAAAGTAGTTGTTGTTTGAGGTGTATTGTTGTTTTGTTTGTGCTTTTATTTCGTTGTTAATTGGTTTGTAGAAAGTGTTAGCTCCGTTGTACACCACATCAATTTTAGTAGCTGAAATTCCATATGTATCAATAATATCTTTTTTTGAATACTCAGAAACGGTTGCTATTCTAGCGGCCTTTTTTGCGAATTTTGGAAAATAGTATCTATAGTATTTTTGATACAAAAAAGGTAAATCATCTGGGTAATGTTCAAAATTTAGATCGTGAATTACAGCTAGTTGCGGAATAGCAGTATTTAGCGACAAAAAACCATCGGGAGATAAAAATAAATCAGGTTTTATTTTGTTTAATACATTAGATACTGCGTGCTCAAACCAATAATAGTATAAAATTGGATGTCTTGCTTTGGGCGAGACAATAACAGGTGTTACGTTTTTGCCAAAAATAAACTCATCGGAATATTTTCTATCGAATAGAAAAATAAACTCATGTTCTGGATGGTTTTGTGTAATTAGTTTTATCGTTTCATAGGTAAACCAACCAATGCCGTCTAGTTTATTATCAATTAGTAATCTTGTATTTACGGCAATTTTCATCTATTTTTCTTTGGCGAATTGTGCTAAAAGGTAAGCTATTGATTTTCCGATAAAGATAATTAAATACTTCTTTGGGAATCTAAAGTAGAAAATAGAATAAGTGGTTGGGTAAATACACTAACAAGTTTTTACTAATTAAACTTCTTTAATACTAAATTTTTAGTTTTTGTATCAAAAATCTCGTTAATTTCCTCAAATTCTTCGAGAACTACTCTTATGTTATGACTAACAGCAAAAAAAGCAAATTAGTTAACAATTTTTTAACATACTTGGGGTATATTTGACTCCGGTAAACCTCTATTAACCAAATGAAAGTAATAAACTACATCACGCTTAGTGCGTTGATGTTTTCTGTTTTTGAATTGGATGCGCAATGTAATGCAGTAAATCCTGCTCCACAAACTATTTGTAGTCTAGATACAGCCACAATTGATGCCGGTGTAAATTTTAGATCCTATTCTTGGTCAGAAGGACAAACAACACAAGTAATTAAAGTTACTCCAACAAATACAACGTCTTATTCTTGCACTGTAACTTGTTATGGTCCGGATGTTGTTACCAATGGAGGTTTTGAATCTGGAAATACAGGCTTTAGTTCGGCATACACCAATAATCAAGGCTCACTTCAAAACTCAGGACGTTATGCAATTACCTCGGATTGCTCTATTCAGAAAGGCGATTGGATAGGATTACCGCATACCGGCAGTCTATTTATGGCAGTAAATGGTTCTGGAACTCCCAATACTGATGTCTGGTGCCAAACAATAAATGTATTGCCTAATACTACTTATGAGTTTTCTACTTGGGTGAAATCGCTTTCCGGTACCCCTTATGCTCAACTTCAGTTTTCCATAAACGGTGTTACGCTCGGAAATATTTTTTCAGCAACTGCTGAATCAAACGGATGGATTAATTTTTTTGAGACGTGGAACTCCGGTGTTAATACAACTGCAAATATTTGTATTGTCAATATGAATACTGCTGGTGCCGGCAATGATTTTGGATTAGATGATATTTTTTTTAGACCAATCATTTCTCAAACTATAACTACAACTGTTACTGTTCATCATACTCCAATTGCAGATTTTAACTATTCAGGATCGTTGTGTGTTGGAGTAACAAAAAGTTTTACCGACAATTCGAACCCAAACAGTACTGTAATTGCTAGCTATGACTGGGATTTTAATAATGATGGAATTTCTGATAACAGTACTACAAGTGCAGGTTATACCTTCAATACAATAGGAAATGCAATTATATCCTTGTCTGTAACTTCCGTTTTAGGATGTACTTCTGTTAAAACTAGTACCCTGGTTGTAAACGATAATCCTACTGCAACAATAACTAGTACAAGTATAACTTGCTTTGGTGGAAATAATGGTACACTAAGTGCTTCTGGCTCAGGTGGAGGAGGGAATTATACCTATAAATGGATGCCTGGAAATATAAATGCTGCCAATGCTAATAATTTAACAGCACAAACCTTTACGTGCACCGTTACCGATGCAAATGGCTGTTCAGCTCAAATTCCTGCAACAGTTAGTGAGCCGGCTCAGCTAGTGCCAACGTTTGCTTATAGCAATTTAGATTGTTTTCAAGGTACTAACGGTTTTATTATTGCAGGAGCTTTAGGTGGAGTGAAAAATAGCAATAATGATTACGATTATTTGCTAAATCCTGGTGGTTACACAACTTCTTATGTCGACCAGTTACCCGCAGGCACCTACCAATCAATAGTAACAGATGGTAATGGGTGTACAGCAACTCAGCAAATTACAATTACAGAACCACCTCTTTTGACAGTAGCAATTAATGCGCCTCTCGAAATTTGCGATGGTCAATCGGCTACTATTGTTGCAAATCCGGTTGGAGGAACGCCAGTTTATACGTTCGATTGGCTTTCTCACTCCCTTACAGGTCAAACCATAATTGAAACTCCCACCACATCTCAAGTGTATGACTTATTAGTCACCGACCAAAATGGATGTACAGCAGAATTGAGTCATTCCATTACTGTCAACCCTCTTCCAACCGTTGATTTTTCGGCAGATAATCTAATTGGTTGTGGGCCTGTGTGCGCTAACTTTACGCCTACCACATCCAACGTGATAAGTTATGCGTGGAATTTTGGAGATGGAGGTTCATCATCAGCTACTGCGCCAAATTATTGCTTTGCAAGCTCAGGTACTTTTACCGTTAATTTAATTGTAACAGATGCTAAAGGGTGCACTAATACTGCCAGTAAAGCAGATTACATAACAGTTCATCCCGATCCTGTTGCACAATTTGCTACAACACCATCCTCAATAGATATTATAGATCCAACTATTCAATTGGTAGATATGTCTAGCGGAGCTGTAGGTTGGCTTTACACTTTTGGAGATGGAACCGGAAATTTTTCTACGGATGCAAATACTACATATACTTTTCCTGCTGATGATACTGCAACCTATGATGTAAAGCAAGTAGTAATAAACCAGTTTGGGTGCATGGATTCAATTATAAAAAAAGTAACTGTTGCGCTTGGGTATACTTTTTATTTTCCGAATACGTTTTCTCCTAATGGCGATGGTTTGAATGATGTGTTTAATTTTAGAGGATTAGGTGTTACAGAGTTTAATATGTGGATATACGACCGTTGGGGAAATCTTATTTATAATACTACAGATATAACTAAGGGATGGGACGGAGATGTAAAAGGAGGGGGCAATAAAAAAGCAGAAATTGATGTGTATATATGTCGAATGCTGGTAAAGGATATCTACCAAGTAAGCCATAACTATACTACACATATTACTCTTATAAGATAAACAATCTCATTTCTTAATAATTTAGTATATTTGGTTTCCAATGGAGCCCAAACTTATTTTAAATACCAAACAATTTGAGATAATCCTCACTCGGCTTTCGCATCAATTAATTGAAAATCACGGCAGCTTTGATAATTCTGTAATTATAGGACTTCAGCCACGTGGAGTGTATTTGGCAAAAAGAATTCAAGCTAAGCTCGAATCTATTTTAAAAAATAAAAAAATAAATGTTGGCGACTTAGATGTTACTTTTTATCGTGATGATTTTCGAAAAAAAGAATTAACTCCCAATAAAACCAATATAGAATTTATTATAGAAGACAAAAATGTGGTCTTAATTGATGATGTGTTATACACAGGAAGAACAATTAGAGCAGGGCTAGATGCGATGCTTGCTTTTGGTAGGCCAAAAAATGTAGAACTATTGGTGTT
>JAFLBG010000012.1 GCA_017303975.1 Bacteroidota bacterium | reverse complement strand
TAGCAAGCAATGTATCAATAATAGTATGTTGCACAGAAGCGCATAAATCAACTAAATTTTCCGAAACAAAATTTTTATTTATTTTTTGACTGTTATTAATTAAGTATAAAAACGATGTTTTTAATCCACTAAAACTAAAGTTTAAATCGGGCACATTCGCAATTGGAAATTTAAATTTGTAAGGGTTGCCCTCTTGAGCGTACTTATCAACCAAGGGACCTCCAGGATAAGGCAAATCTAAAATTTTAGCTACTTTATCAAATGCTTCCCCTGCCGCATCATCCAGGGTTTCTCCAACAACTTCCATATCCAAATAATCTTTTACCAAAACTATTTGTGTATGTCCACCGGAAACAGTTAAGCATAAAAACGGAAACTTTGGACAGTTCTCATGTTCATTCTTTATAAATAGTGCCAAAACGTGCCCTTGCATGTGATTAACCTCAATTAATGGCTTATTCAAGGCAAGAGCCACACTTTTTGCAAAAGAACCTCCTACTAGCAAAGAGCCCATTAATCCCGGACCTCTGGTAAATGCAACTGCATCTATTTCAATTAAAGAAACATTGGCTTTTGCAAGACATACATCAACCACCGGAATAATATTTTGAAGGTGCGCCCTAGATGCTAACTCAGGAACCACACCTCCATATTGCTTATGCACAAGTTGGTTAGCTATTTCATTCGCTAAAATTGTATTGTTTCTGCAAATAGCAGCGCCCGTATCATCACATGAAGATTCTATTGCAAGAATTGTTTTAACACTATTGCTCATTGGAACGCTATTTGCATTGTATTGTAAAGACAAAGTTATACAAAAACATGCTTATATCTGATTATGTAACAGATCTTAATAATTATATTTAGCAGGAAAATGTAAAGTGGCAGAGGAAAAACTAAATATTAAAAAAAGTAAGTGGATTAGAAAAATAGTGTACTCAATTACGGGTATCGTTTTTGTCCTATTCATATTGGCATATGTTATATTCAAATCGTCTACGGTACAAACATGGTTAGTAAAAAAACTAACAGCCTATTTAGAAGAAAAATTACATACAAAAGTTTCTGTTAAAGGAGTTGATATTGGTTGGCCCACACACTTGATTTTAGAAGGGGTGTATGTACAAGACTTAAAACAAGACACACTTGCCTACATAGGTCTTCTTAAAATTAATCCAACAAGACTTGAATTTGACAGCAATTACTTTTACACCAATAATATTATTCTTGAAGATGCTACTGTAAAGCTTCATAGAGGCAAAAAAGAAAAAGATTTCAACTACGAATTTATTGTAAACGCATTTAGTTCTGACTCAAAGGACACTTCCGCATCAAACATAAAAATTGTAATCGCAGACCTAACACTTAAAAACGTACATTTTATTTATAAAGACGAACCCAATATTGAACCAATGCCGGGAATGAACTACTGGGATTTAGATATAAATATCATAAACTGCAATCTAAAAAATACGCGATTTGAACGTGATTCTATTTTTTCTTCTATTACACATTTAAGCGCCAAAGAAAAATGTGGCTTCAACTTAACAGACTTCTCCGGAAAGTCTATAGTATCGTCAACAAACCTATTTATAAACGATTTACATATCGAAACCGATAGCTCTTCCGTTAACGGGCAATTAGAATTCAAATACAAAACTTATTCCGACTACCTTGATTTTATTGAGCAGGTAAAAATGCATGGCAAATTTCAAGAGTCAATCGTGTATACAGAAGACATTGCCTATTTTGCACCACAATTAAAAGGCATTAAGAATAAAATAAAACTAACTGGCAAAATAGATGGTTTTGTAAATGATTTAAAATGTAGAAAAGTAACCCTAGATATGTTTGAAAAAACAACCATTGCCGGTGATTTTAATTTTAAAGGACTGCCCAATATTGATGAAACATTCTTGTTTTTACACTTTACAAAAATAGCTTCCAATAAAAAAGATTTACTTTCCATTCCACTATACCCATTTACAGACAATACTTTTATAGAATTGCCCAATAATATTAACATTCCTGATAGTTTCAATTTCTCAGGTAGTTTTACAGGTTTTCTGGACGATTTTATTGCGTATGGAGTAACGAATTCTTCATTTGGCTCTATTAAAACCGACTTGATTCTAAATAAAACAACTGACCCCAAAAGAAAGTATTCTTACCAAGGAAATATTTCAACAGCAAATTTTGATTTAGGGGCTTTACTTAAAACTTCTTCTATTGGAACTATTAATCTAAACGCAGAAATAGATGGAAAAGGCTTAAAACAAGACAACATACAAGCCTTTTTGAAGGGGCACATAAACTCAATAGAACTAAATAATTACCAATACAAAAATGCAGAATTATCAGGGCTTTTTGAGAAAAATTTATTTTCAGGAAACCTAAACATGAATGATGAAAATATTCGACTGCAATTTGATGGCGATATTGATTTTAAAAGTGAAACAACCCACCTTAAATTTGGTTCTCGTATCAAAGGAGCCAATTTATACGCGCTAAATATAATCAACAATAAAAACTCCGGAGAGCTCTCAGCTAATGCATTAATTGATGTAAGATTTACTAAACTAGAAGATATTATAGGCAGTATTAAAATGGATTCGATTATTTACAATTATTCAAATGGAGTAGTTAATTCCAATTATTTTAATGTTACGTCCGTTAAAACAAATAACAATAGAATAATTGATATAAAATCGGACTTGTTAGACGCAAATATGAATGGCACGTTTCTATTCTCTGATATAGGCAATGCATTTATAAGTATTCTTTATAATTATTTACCCAATATAGCGTCTTCAAAAAAAATGACGAGCGTAAAACACAACTATTTTTTCAACATAAAATTCAAAAGATCAACCGATTTACTAAAAGTTTTTTACCCTTCACTATCAATTGCCAACAACTCTGAAATTACTGGCTCTGTAGATTTGGAGAAACTAAATTTGGATGTAAATTTTAAGTGCGAAAAGTTTTCGACAGACAAATATGATTTCAATAAAATAAACGCCTATTTAACAAATACAAATAATAAACTCGACCTAAGTGCCAAACTACATTCTATTAAAATTTCAGATAGCCTCTCGTTAAACAACTTTAATATTTACTCTATAAGTAATAGTACCAATAAAATCTCGACAGAAATAAATTGGAATTTCAATTCAGAAAATGTTCTTAATGAGCTGAAAAGTGATGTATCTTTCAATGTTGGAAATCAAATAGGCTTCCAATTCAAACCATCTTCCATATATATAAACAACGTCAAATGGGAAATAATACAAAGTATGCCTTCTACCATTGACACATCTAGTATATCTATCGGCAACATAGCTATAAGCTCCGACTCTCAATCAATAAACTTAGAAGGAATTATTTCAAAACTATCAGACAAAAAAGCCACTGTAAATGTCTCTAACTTTAATTTGGCTACAATAAATCCATTTATTAAATCGATAGGATTACAAACAAATGGAACTATTTCCGGCAAGACAATTTTATCTAACCTTTATGCAACACCTGTAATAACAAGCAATTTAAGCATACAAAAACTATCTATAAACAATGAATATTTGGGAAATGGTGAACTAAAAAGCAATTGGGAAACAAGCAAAGATTGGATAGAAATGGAGGGCTTTTTATCTAAAAACATAGTAGAAAAAAACATAGCATTTACCGGCAAATACTACCCTAAAAAAGAATTTGATAACCTAGATTTCAAAGCAAATTTTATTGATGTTAAATTAAAACTAATAGAACAATACATTACTGAATATTGCAAATACTTAAAAGGGCAATTTTCCGGTGCAATTACCATTAATGGCACTCCACAAAACCCTATTATAGCAGGGAGTTTAAATATAATTGGAGGTCAAACAAAAATTAATTATTTGAATACTACCTATCGTTTCTCCGGAAATGTAGAGCTGGAATCAAATGCGTTTAACATAAATAATTTTAAGGTAACGGATGAAAAAAACGATAGTGCGCTTGTAAATGGAAAATTATATCACGAAAAATTCAAAAACTTTCAGTTAGATTTTGATATGAAAGCACATAATTTTATGTGCTTAAACACAACGGAAGCCAATAACAACCTATACTACGGAAAAGCTAACGTTACAGGGTATATCAATTTTTTTGGATACGTAGATAAAATATTAATAGATGCATCAATAAAAACAGAGAAAGGAACTCAGTTTAATATTCCGCTAACATCTACATCAGAAGTTGGCGAGTTTGATTATATAACTTTTATTAAAAAAGGAGCCGATAGTAAAACCAAAAAGAAAAACTATGTTGCCAATTTAAATGGCATACAATTACATTTTGATATAAACATGACTCCGGATGCAGAAGTTCAACTTATTTTTGACTCAAAGGTAGGAGATATTATAAGAGGCCGCGGAGATGGACTAATCACATTAGATATAAATACACTTGGCACATTTAAAATGCATGGAAACTATGCAATAACAAGCGGAGATTATTTATTTACATTAAAAAACATCATCAATAAAAAATTTGATATTCAATCAGGGTCATCTATTAAGTGGTCCGGAGACCCATACGAAGCCGACATTGACATAACTGCTATATACAAACAAAAAGCTTCGATACATCCATTTTTCCCTAACGACTCGTTAGATTACGAATACAATAGAAGACGCTATCCTGTAGATTGTAAGCTTTTTTTACGAAACAGATTATTGTCTCCGGATATTACATTTGACATTGACTTACCAACACTAAATACAGCAAAAAGTCAACAAATAAAAAGCTACATTAATACCGAACAGGAAATGAACAGACAAGTATTTTCGTTGTTAGTGCTAAAAAGCTTTGTAACTCCTCCACAACTTTTAGGTATTGGCGGAACCGGAGATTATGTAAGCGCTGGTGGTGTAACTGGTGCAAATTCATTTGAATTACTTTCAAACCAAGTAAGTAATATGTTTTCTCAACTTGTAAAGGATGTGGATGTAGGCGTAAACTATCGTCCCGGAGATAATATAAGCAGCGATGAATTGGAAGTTGCGCTTTCAACTCAACTATTTAACGATAGAATTACAATAGATGGAAATTTAGGTGTTGGTGGAAATGCTGCCCGACAAAACAATTCCAATTTTGCAGGCGATGTAAATATAGAATACAAAGTTACACGTGACGGAAAACTCAGGGTAAAGGCATTTAATAAAACAAACGACAACACTCTACTCTCAAACACCACAGCACCGTACACACAAGGAGCAGGACTTTTTTATCGTGAGGAATTTAACACACTGGCCGAGCTTGTTAAAAGATATAAGGATAAAGCTAAAATTAGAAAAGGAAAATAATTATTATTTTTTTCCTACCACCAACTCTATCATATTCTGTTTAGCTAAATATTTATTGGCCAAATCTCTTATTTGATTTGCAGTAATATTCTTCACGGTATTTACATAATGGGTATAATAATCATACGTTAAATTGTAATCGTTTATGTTCTTAAACTTATCTGCTAGTGCAAAAGGCCCATCTATTGTGCGCAGAAACACACCTAGCATATAATTTTTCACCAACTCTAGTTCAGAATCGGCAACCAGATCGGTACACAACTTATCCAATTCAAAGTAAATTTCATTTATTGCAGACGCACACACATCTACACCAACTTCGGTTGATATAAAAAAGTAACCTAAATCTTTCATCGATACCAATCCGGAACCAATGCCATAGGTATACCCCTTATCCTCTCTAATATTTGACATTAATCTTGACCCAAAATAGCCCCCCAAAATAGTGTTAACAACCAACATTGGCACAAAATCCGGATGTGTTCTATTAAACAACACTCTACCTATTCGAATAGCGGATTGTATGGCATCGTCTTTTACAATACAATTTATTTTCTGTTGTGTAGATTGTATGGCATGTATTGTAAACGGTTGAATTGAAGAATTGCTTTTCAGGTCGCCTAAACACGTATTTAATAAATCGATAATCGTGGTGGGGACTTTTCCAGAAACTATAATCTTACAATTTGATGCTGTATAATATTTGTCAAAAAATGATTTCAAATCTGCTACAGAAATAGCATCATAATCTTCTAATTGAACATAATATCCCAATGGATGTTTTTCTCCAAACAAAAGTTCATTAAACTTTTTTCTGGCTACACTGTTTACTTTTTTGCTACTTACTAAATATTTAGATTTTTTATTTTGCAAATAAAGATCTAATTCCTCCTTAGGAAAAATAGCACTGGAAAATGTTTCATAAAAAAAAGACAACGTATTGCTCAAATGCTTATTTAATGTATAAAGCGTAACAGTTGCTGTATCTTGATTTACTTCCGTTTCAAAAAAAGCACCGAAATAGTCTAGTTTCTCTGCTATTTGCTGTGCACTATACTTTACAGTTCCTTCAAATACATTATTGGCAACAGAAGAAGCCAATAAAGGCTTACTCTGGTACTTAATACCTGCATCAAAAACAAATTCTATTCTAATTAAATCTTGCTCTCCAGCATTTACAATATAAACGGGAATTCCGGACGCAAGCTTTCTTTCGTCCGCTCTAATAAAATCAACGTTGTCTATCGTATTAAAAATTGGAGCTTTAGTTCTATCAACGATTGTCATACCTATTTCTTTTTTAAATAATATAAAACGGAAGAATTTGTTTCTTGAAAAAGTAGATTTGCTTGTTGCTTAATGTCTTCTTTTGTAACACGCAAGTATTTATCAATTTCGCTATTGGCTAAATTTGCATCGCCCATTAATTCTGCAATTGCCAAATTCATAGCCCTATTCAACACTTCCATTTCAGAAAAAACCATGGTGGATTCTGATTTATTTCTAACCTTTGTTAATTCATCATCTGGAACAAACTGTTGTTTCAACTTATTCAACTCTTCATCAATTGCCTGCTCTGCAACTTTTACATCAACCCCTTCATTAAGCTTACCGGACACCACAAATAATCCTTCGTCAAAATCTCCCGATACATAAGCAGAAATATCAACAAATAAATTTTTCTTTTTCACCAACTCATTATACAATCTTGAAGATTGTCCTCGAGAAAGTATATCCGACATTAAATCAACAGCATAGTAATTTTCATCACTTCTACTACACATGTGATAAACCTTGTAAATAGCATCCAATGGAACATCTCGCTCTACAGTAAGTGTTCTTTTTTCTGTCTGTACAGGTTCTTTTGGCAAACTACGTTTCTCTATTTCGCCTTTTGGAATTGGAGCAAACCATTTTTCTGAAAGCAATTTTACCTGCTCTAATTCTACATTTCCGGCAACAACTAAAATTGCATTGTTGGGCCTGTAGTGTTTAAAGAAAAATGATTTTACATCCTCCATAGTGGCATCTTGTATATGCTCAATATTTTTTCCTATGGTGGACCATAAGTACGGATGCACTTTATACGCCAACGGCCTTAACAATAGCCATACATCTCCGTACGGTTGATTTAGGTAGCGTTGCTTAAACTCTTCAATCACAACACTTCGTTGCACCTCTAAACTTTTTTCGGAAAAAGCCAAACTCAGCATCCTATCCGATTCCAACCAAAAAGCTGTTTCAATATTATTGGCGGGTAATGTTATATAGTAATTTGTAATATCATTGGTTGTAAATGCATTGTTCTCTCCTCCTACACGCTGCAATGGCTCGTCATAATTAGGGATATTAACAGAACCACCAAACATTAAATGCTCAAACAAGTGAGCAAACCCTGTTTTATCAGCATGTTCGTCACGAGCACCAACATCATATAAAACATTTACACAAGCCAATGATGTTGATTTATCTTGATGATAAATTACCTTTAATCCATTATCAAGAGTAAATTTTTTGAATTGAATCATAAAACAGGGTTTATAAAAATTTAAAATAACTAGAACAAGCCTACAATTAGGCTCTTGTAACACTACAATATAACTAAAAATCTATCAATGCCATTTCGCCTTTAGTCGAAGTAAATTCTGAAATAATTTCATCTACTATTTTTGCGGCCGGTTTAATTTCCTTTATCAACGATGCAATTTGGCCTATTTCTAATTCTCCTTCATCCAAATCTCCCTCAAACATTCCTTTTTTGGCTCTGCCCCTGCCCAACAATTTTTCCAATTCAGATACACCGGCACCATTGGCTTCTGCTTGTTGCAATTGATTAAAAAAACTATTCTTTACTAAACGTACGGGGGTAAGTTGCTTCAACGTAAGTTGGGTGTCGCCATCTACCATATTAATAATGCGGTTCTTAAAATTAATGTGTGCCGAAGATTCTTCTGACGCAACAAATCTTGAACCTATTTGCACACCATCAGCCCCCAAAGCCATTGCTGCAAGCATAGTACGACCGGTTGCTATTCCACCCGCTGCAATTAAAGGCAGTTTTGTTATTTTTTTTATCAATGGAATTAAACACAAAGTTGTTGTTTCTTCTCTCCCGTTATGTCCTCCTGCCTCAAAACCTTCTGCTACCAAAGCATCTACACCAGCCTCTTCTGCTTTAATAGCAAATTTCGAATTGGCAATAACATGAACTACTTTTATCCCATGCGATTTTAAAAAAGGTGTCCAAATTTTAGGATTACCTGCCGATGTAAAAACAATAGGAACTTTATTCTTTGCAATAATGTCCATATGCTTATCTATATCTGGGTATAATAAGGGCACATTAACGGCAAAAGGCTTAGACGTTGCGCTTTTACACTTCATAATATGATTCTCTAATACATCGGGGTACATAGATCCACTACCTATTACGCCTAAACCACCGGCATTACTAACAGAAGAAGCTAGTTCCCAACCGCTACACCAAATCATTCCTGCCTGAATAATCGGATATTTAATTTCAAATAATGCATTTACCTTGTTTATCATAAGAAAATTTATCTTGTAATAGATTTCTATTTGTACCTCTAATATAATTGAACGTTTACTAATTTTACACCACTTTAAAATAATGGTATTTTTATAGAATTATTTTATATTAACACAAGAAACCCATTCTGGTTATAACTAGCGGAAAATTAAGCCACTACAAGATGTATTTTGTATCTATTTTTTTATATATTTGTGTAAATGAATAAAAAATTACTATTCCTCATTTCTGTGTCGCTATGTTTTTCTCTAAAACAAAGTTTGGCACAATACAATCTCGATTATGGAGTTCGTGTCGGTGTAGCCAACTATTTAGGCGACATAGGCGGAGAATTGGAAGACAGAAAACCATTTATCTACGATTTAAAGTTGGCAAAAACTAGACCTACTATTTCTGTTTTTGCAAGGTATAAATTACACCCACTATTTGGTGCAAAAGTTTCTCTTAATTATTTGCAAATTGCAGGAGATGATAAACTTTCTGACAATATGGGAAGAAAGTCGAGAAATTTAAGTTTCAGAACAGATATAGTTGATTTAAGTGCATTAGGCGAGTTTTATTTTTTTGAGATTAATGATTTAGGGCGTACCTACAGATATAGAAATGATTTTAGAGCCTATTTTTACACAGGAGTTTGTGCTTTTTGGTATCAACCACAAGCGAAATATAATGGAGAATGGTATCGATTACGAAAATTGCAAACAGAAGGCCCCTCAAATGCTTATGGTCCTATTAGCTTTGCAACACCGCTAGGTATTGGCTTTTATTTTACAATTGAAAAAAAATATAGAATTGGCTGGGAGTTGGATTGGAGAAAAACATTTACTGATTATTTAGATGACATTAGTACTGTTTATGCAGATACCAGTTTATTTACTGATCCTATTGCTAGAGCTCTAGCAAACAGAAGAGATGAACTTCCTGCAGAAGATGATTTACTTGCTCACCCTGCAAACTATTCGCCAGGTAATAAGAGAGGAGACCCATCTAAAAAAGATGCTTATTTATTCTCGACCATTAATTTTAGTTATGTAATAAGAGGAAAGAGTGGATTTTACAGATCTAAATACGGCTCTGTTTTCAAAGGGAAGAAATACAGAAAAAGAAGAGTTAGAGCTAAGTTCTAGTTATACCTAATAAGCATTACATTATAACAAAAAAGAGCGTGAATATATTCACGCTCTTTTTATATAAACTAGTTTAGTGTTTCTCTGAATTTATAAATGTACCTAAGACTACTTACTAGAATAATTAGGAGCTTCGCGAGTAATGAATACATCGTGTGGATGACTTTCCTTAACACCGGCAGAGGTAATTCTAATAAACTTAGCTTTTTGCAATTGCTCAATAGTAGCAGCACCGCAATAACCCATACCTGCTTTTAAACCTCCAATCATTTGATAAATAACTTCAGACAATGAGCCTTTATAAGGGACACGACCGGAAATGCCTTCCGGAACTAATTTTTTAATATCATCTTCTACATCTTGGAAATAGCGGTCTTTAGAGCCTTTTTGCATTGCCTCAATAGATCCCATACCTCTGTATGCTTTAAATCTTCTACCTTCGTACATGATAGTTTCTCCGGGAGATTCTTCTACACCGGCAAAAATAGAACCCGCCATTATAGAATGAGCACCTCCTGCAATAGCTTTTACAATATCTCCTGTATAACGAATACCTCCATCCGCAATCAGTGGAACACCGGTCTTTTTGAGTGCTTTAGCTACTTCATAAACAGCATAAAGCTGAGGGACACCTACTCCAGCAATTACACGTGTAGTACAAATAGAACCCGGGCCAATTCCTACCTTTACTCCATCTACACCTGCTTTTACAAGCGCTAATGCGGCTTCTCCGGTTGCAATATTTCCGGCTACCAATTGCAAATCTTTGTATTTTTTTCTTACCGCTTTTATCATTTCAAGCACCCCTTTAGAATGCCCATGAGCGGTATCAATTATAATTCCGTCAACATTGGCTTTTACCAATGCGTCCACCCGTTCCATCGTGTCTGCAGTAACACCAACAGCAGCAGCTACACGCAAACGACCCAAATGATCTTTACAAGAATTTGGGCGAATACGAACTTTTATAATGTCCTTAAACGTGATTAATCCAACCAACCTGTTGTTTTTATCAACTACAGGCAGTTTTTCAATTTTATACTTTTCTAGAATCTGTTCTGCCTTTCGTAAATCGGTACCTTCTTTTGCAGTAATGATATTATCACTAGTCATTACCTCGCGAATAGGGCGTTTCATGTTTTTCTCAAAACGAAGATCACGATTGGTAACAATACCCACTAATTTATTATCAGTTGAAACTACGGGAATTCCTCCAATTTTATTTTCGCGCATTAAATTCAATGCATCGCCTACACTAGCCGTTACAGATAAGGTAACAGGATCTTGTATCATTCCACTTTCCGAACGTTTTACTTTACGCACTTGTTCGGCTTGTTCGGCAATGGTCATATTTTTATGCAATACGCCAATACCTCCTTCTTGTGCAATAGCAATAGCCAATTGATACTCGGTAACAGTATCCATAGCAGCAGATACAATTGGGGTATTCAATTTAATATCACGTGAAAAAAGTGAAGTAATATTTACTTCGCGAGGTAGAACTTCTGAATACGCTGGTACCAGAAGCACATCATCATAAGTGAGTCCTTCACTTATAAATTTTGAAGAGTCTAATGACATAGAACAGTTGAATTTTACGGGTTATAAAATTCATGCAAATATAGTTATATTATTTATTATCCGCTAGTAGTTACGAAAAATACCTTTGCGACCTAAATTAAGATTCAATACATCATTTTAATTCTACATTTCTTTTAGTTAAATTGAAAAAAATCAAAAAATGCAACCATTCTTTCTAATACTACTATTTGTCCTTTTAAGCACTATTTCTAATTCTCAGCAAACTGCGTCCAGCATTTGTACTCCAAGCACAACGGCTTATTGCTGCGGATTTGGGATTATAAACGTATCGTTTAACACCATAAACAATACAACTGCAGGAGGTTCTGATGGATACAAAGATTACAGCTCCACCATAACTACCTCAGTTTATGCCGGTGCAACCTACTCCATTTCTGTGAATGTAAGTGGCGGAAATCCGGGCAAACAAAACGTGAGAGCGTGGATTGATTACAACAACAACAATCTTCTAGATAGCATTAACGAACTTGTTTTCTCCGCAAATTCTGTACTTACCGCCACAGGAGCCATCACGATTCCGGCTAGCGCAATTAAAAACATTCCGCTTCGACTGCGCATTTCGGCCGATTATGATTTCGCATCTCCACCCACACCTTGTAAAAACATAACATACGGGCAAGCCGAAGATTATGGAATTATTATTTTAAATAATCCGTTACCTCCCAATACCGCCTTTGTTGCAAATGACACGCTTACTTGTTCGGGAGTAGTTTCTTTTACAGATATTTCCAGCAATGTGCCCACTACATGGCTATGGAATTTTGGAGATGGAGGTACTAGCTCGCAACAAAACCCAATACATACTTATACTACAAGCGGCAATTACACCGTAAAACTAACCACCACCAATGGCAACGGCAGCGACAAAGATTCCATTTTAAACTATATACAAGTTACATTAGGAAATGGCCCAATTGCAGCATCGTGCAGCCCAAGTACATTGGGTTATTGCTGTCAGTACGGAATTACAAAGTTTAAGTTAAACACTATTAACTACACTTCGCTTGATGCCACTGAAGGCTACAAAGACAACAGTTGTGACCTACAAACTACATTACAAAAAAACACAACCTACACCGTGCAAGTAAGTACAGGTACGTTAAACCCACACGATGTAAAAATCTATATTGACTATAACAATGACGGACTATTTACCGGAACCAACGAATTAGTTTTTTCAGCGTTGAATCAAAACAGCCCGAGTGGGAATATTCTTATTTCTAGTAGTGCCGCTATTCTTAACACGCCATTGCGCTTGCGAGCTATGGCAGATTATGCAGGAAGTGGATATACTTCGTGCACTAATTTAACATATGGTCAAGCAGAAGATTATACGGTAATTATAACATCGGCAAATAGTATGACAGAAAACGAACAAGAAGATCAATTACAAGTATTCCCAAATCCTGCCACTGATATGCTAACTATTTTAGTACCGAATGGAATAGAGATTACTAATTTAGAATTAGTTGATTTATTTGGCAATGAACTAATAAACATAAAAACCTTGGAAACACCTGTAAGAATTAACACATCAGCCATTGCAAATGGGTATTATTTTCTTCGTGCACAAACTGCAACTAATTCGATAACCAAGAAAATTGTAATTGCCAAATGATGTATTTCAAAAAACGTTTTCTTGGTGCTTTATTAGTTGTTCTGTGCTTGTACACAGAAAAGGTTTGTGCCACACATATTGTAGGGGGGAATCTTGCCTATGAATACCAAGGAAATGTGGGTGGGAATTTATATCGTTACAAAGTTACATTCAAAACTTTTATTGATTGCAACTCACCATTTTGGGGCAATGGGTTTCCCGAAACTTTTTTACAAGTTGGTGTTTACGAAGGATCTGTAAATCCTCCTTCTCTTTTGGGAATAACGCAAACGTTAAACATGCCTTTAACAAATTCTTTTGCCATTACTCCCGAAGCATCGAGTAATTGCTCTGTTGGAGCCAGCACCTGTGTGTATGAATGTACGTACGAAGCAACAATTGACCTTCCACTTACTTTTCAAGGGTATCATTTATTTTACGACAGATGCTGTAGAGTAAATACGATACTTAATTTGAGTAACTCCGGAAATCAAGGTCATTCCTATCATGCATTCATTCCTCCTTCGCTAGTTGCAAACGACTCTCCTGTTTTTTCAGATTCGCCTATTCCTTTCATGTGCGTAAACGACACTGTAACTATTTTGAACACCGCATTTGATGCGGATGGAGATGTTTTGATATTTTCGTTTGAAGACCCTTACGTAGGATTTGGTACTCAGTCGAACCCAGCTCCCAACCTACCATTGAGCTTGAACTGGCCAATCCCTCCGGTTACATGGCAAACAGGATACAACAAAAATATTCCGTTTGGCGCAAGTGGTTATGCCTACATTAATTCATCCACAGGATTTTCGAGATATTATTGTAATACGCCCGGAGAATATGTTATTGCAGTTGAAATAAAAGAATATAGAAATGGAAATTTAATTGGCATATCCCGCAGAGACTTTCAAATACTGGTAATCAATTGCCCCAACAATCCACCTCCTGCATTATCAACTACATCCGGAAGTGGACTCACCTCCTATGTAATTACAGAAGGAGATAGCTTATGTTTCCCTGTAATATTTTACGATCAATTTGGAGATAGTATTTCCTTAAGTGCAAATGGTCAATTATTTTCAGGTAGTTATACAAACCCTGCTGCAAGTTTTACCAACAATGTAAAAGGCGATAGTGTTGTAAGTGCTAATTTCTGTTGGCCAACCGTATGTGGACAAGCACGCCCCCTACCCTATTTATTTTTTGTTTCTGTAAAAGACAATGGCTGTCCAAACAAAACAACAAGTATGCAATATTCCATTCAGGTAAATCCATTTCAAGGGCCTTCTGCCATAAATGGCCCTACCAATGTGTGTTTCCAAACTACTGGCTCGCAATACAATGTTACCAATATTTCCGGAGCAACATACGCATGGTCTGTAACTGGTGGAACTCAAACAGCAGGCAGCAATACCAATGCAATTACAATAGACTGGGGAGCAATTGGCAATGGAACCGTAAGCGTTACCACCACTAGTAAAGACGGTTGTATTGCAACACCTATAAGTAAGGTTGTTACCATAAATTCGTTGCCAACTGCAAATGCGGGTAACGACAGCTCTCTTTGTTCAAATAAAATAGCGCAATTGGGAGCTGCTACAACTGCCGGCTACACTTACTCTTGGACATTACCGAATTTACTAAACAACGGCACAACATCTAATCCTACTGCAACTATTACCAACACAAGCATTAGTACACAAACAACCGCTTTTGTTTTAACCGTTACAGATGCAAATAATTGCCAGGATATTGATTCCGTGCTAGTTTCAACATTTCCGGCACCCACTATTGATGCAGGGCCTACTGTTTCTATTTGTACCGGCAATACCGCGCAATTAAGCGGTTCCGGAGCAGGAATATTTAATTGGTCTCCTAGTGGTGGATTAAGCTCTACAAGTATTTCCAATCCAATAGTTACAACTACCAGCACAACAACTTATTCGCTCTTACTAACCGATTTAAACGGATGCACAAATACGGATAGCACAACCGTAACAATTAATACTCCAATTCCGGTAGATGCAGGAATTAGTAGTTGGGTATGTCCGGGAGATAGTATACAACTACTTGCAACTGGTGTAACAAGCTATCAGTGGCAACCTACAACAGGGTTGAATAGCAGCATCATTAACAATCCAAAATCTTCGCCAAATGCAACCATTAATTACACCGTGGAAGGCACTGATGTAAATGGCTGTACTTCTATTGATACAGTTGAGGTTGCAGTAGCCTCTAATGTACCGGTTGATGCAGGCTCCGGATTTCAAATTTGCAAAGGCAATTCTATTGTAATTGGTGGAAACCCTACAGCACCAGCAAATTCAATATATGCATGGACACCTGTCACAAGCCTTAACAACACAACGATTGCCAACCCTCTTGCAAATCCGGCAGGCAGCACGATGTATTACCTTACGGTTACAAATGATACATGCTCGGGAAGAGATTCTGTTTTCGTAACCATATTACCAAGCCCTGTTGCTTTTGCAGGAACAGACACTGCGTTCTGCTTGCAAGATAGTATTCAGTTGCAAGCCTCAGGAGGAGTAAGCTTTTCATGGACACCGGCTAACGGATTGAGCAACTCGCAAATTTCAAATCCTTGGGTGGACACAACCCTAAGCTCATCGTATATTGTAACGGTTACTGATTTGAATGGTTGCACAGCAAATGATACAATACTAGTAAATGTAAATCCGCTACCCAATGTAGATGCAGGGGTTGGAGTAAATTTATGCAACGGATTATCTGTAACCTTAAACGCGACAGGAGCTGCCACGTATAACTGGAGCCCAAACAACGGACTGAGCAGCACTTCGATTGCCAACCCAACTGCAAATCCTACGGGAACTACTACCTATACCGTAATTGGAACAGACAATAATAATTGTATAAACTCAGACACCACAACTATTACACTTATTGTTTTCACTATTTCTATTCCTGATACATTTACTTGTGTGGAAAATAATGTTCCACTAATTGCTACTACTAGCAACGCCTCTAGTTATGATTGGAGTCCAGGAGCAACGTTAAACGACTCTACCATATTTAATCCGATTGCTGCACCAACAGTAAACACCACCTATTCCCTTACGGCAATTAATTCTGCAGGTTGTATTGCAAATGACACGGTGCAAGTATTAGTAAAAGCTAATCCAACTGCAGATTACACGTACTCGCTTACGCCTAGTTGCGATGGCATGATTGTTAGTTTTACAAATCAGAGTGTGGGCGCATCTAACTACAATTGGATATGGGGCGATGGCAATAGTTCTAGCTTGGCAAATGCTTCTTATGTTCTTCCATACAATCAAAATCACAATCCTCAATTGATTGCAGAAAATTTATTCGGCTGCAAAGACTCGTATAGCTCAGCAATAAGTATTTCTGATTTTAAGAATTATTTAATTTATAATTCGCCCAATGTATTTACACCCAATTTTGACGGTGCTAACGACAATTTTAACATACAATTAAATGGTTATTACTTAGGTTGCACTAACTTAAAAATATTCAATCGCTATGGTGTATTACTTTTTGAAGCTGACAGATTTAATCACTCTTGGGATGGCAGAACTACTGCGGGCTTAGAGGTTCCGGAAGGAACTTATTTTTATGTGTATACTATTAATGATTTAGAGTTGAAGGGATTTGTTACACTTTTGAGATAGGTTAAAATTAAATAAAAATATACCAATCCGCTTTGGGCTTAAAAACTTCAATTGAATCTATCTGCGTCTAAAAAAACTAAACCTATGGATTTTCGATCCACAGGTTTAGTTTTAAAAATGAAAATTATTTAAAAACCAGCACTCATAGTTTTGAAAAGTTGGTATCACATTTTAAAATTTTAAAACACCTAGTTTACCACAACTCTCGTTAAAACTTTTGAGTCAGTTGATGTAGTAGCTTTTATAAGATATATCCCTTTTGCAAAAGAGGATACGTCTATACTTAATCTATTTACGCCAACTTGATTTTTAATCGGTGCAATTTCAAGAATTTTTCTACCATACAAATCAACTAAATCAAAACCTATAGACCTATTATCAATACTTGTGTAAGATATCGAGAATATGTCATTTGCAGGATTAGGATAAACCAGATATGAACTTAAACCTATTTCTTCTATTGATGTATTATTATTTATAGTAACTGTTATTGAATCCGTTTTAAAGCAACCTGCTTTTTCCACTTCCAAATAATATGTTCCGCTGCTTGTTACAACTATTGAATTTGCCAGACTGCCAGTACTCCAAGAATAATTGTACCCACTTCCCAAATTAGCTAATAAGCTTATTTGACAATTGGTGCAAGTGGTATCATTTCCCAAACTGAATGCTGGAATAGAAGTTAAAGCAACAACTGCACTATCTTTTGCTATACATCCATTTCTAGAAACCTCCACCCAATACAATCCTGAACTATTTGCTAATAGCGCTGTATCAGTTGTACTATTTGACCAATTATAGGTTGCTCCATCGTTGTATGAATAAGAAGGATTAAGCAAAATTGAATTACCCGAACAGTTGCTTGTATCGTCCATTAATGCATACACTTTGTTATGGTATAAAACTGTCCAAAACTCGAAAGCATTATTTGAATATAGATTGTTATCCGAAACTTCAACTGTAATTTCATCTGCTTGAGTAACACAACCTGAATAGTTAGAAGTATAAAGATACGAGTTACCTGTGCCCATCTGAATTGAATTTTTGTACCATGTTATGGTAACAGGGTCTCCATCCGGATCGTTTACATTAACAGAAAATGTAATAGAGGCAGATTGGTTTATTATCGAGGTTGCAACAGTAGGAGACTTAGATACTATAATGGGTGATTTGTTTAAAGAAACTCCCTTTACAACATAATAAGCATAATCAACAGATCCGTATCCATTTGTAGCTTTTACACCAACAATTCTATACCCTTGGGTAGTTGGACTATACAAAACACTAGCTCCGATTGCATCATTAAATGTACTGTCGTTATTAAAATCCCATTGATACGTACATGCATTTAAGTTTGAATTTGAATTATTAGCAGTTAACGTAACTGACTGACCTAAATTTACTTTTGTCGGTCCTGCAATAATTGCATGTGGCTCCATATCAATACTTACCCCATTAACATTATTAACAAGATTTACTTGTAAAGAATTGTAAATAGAATCAAGAGTTAGCGAAGTGTTTTGATTATGTTGCTTGTAGGCATTAATAACATTAGAGAATCTACCATTGGGTATTCTAGCAGTATCGCCTAAGAAAATAATCTCCGGAGTAAATGCTAAAAAACTATTTTTAATGGAATCCCATTTTAATGGAGAAATGCCCTGATTTGCCAAGTCCGTTATCTCCTCCGGAGTAAGGGTTTTGTTAGCAACTACTTGTTTCAGATGTTGAAATTTAGTCATTGAAAATTCCAAATCATATAAAGAGTCTAAGGCTATTTCATGCAACATCGAGTCAACTGCATTAGCCTTCAATTGTTGTGTTTGTTGAATCAAACTTAAATACTTTTGTGCAGCCTTTGCTTGGGTTCTAGAATGTACATCAGCAGTGGCATTTAAAGCACCTTGCATCTTTTCCCAGCTATGCAATAATCCTTCCAGTGCCATATTTTCAATTTCTACAGCATTGGCAAAATCGGCTTGAGCGTTTACCATTTTATTATCTGATATACTCGGGTAAAACATAGCCCAAGCAGTGTCAAGTGGAGTTGGTTTGAAAAAATCATTGTTAGGTGGATCCATTGCAATAGCACCCCATTTAAGCATATTAGCCATATATACATTTTTCGAAACATTATAAAAAAGATTTACAGTCAACTTATCATAATCCGTTGTTGCCATTTGCGTGTAGCTATCGTACAACTTTTTTAAATCTTTTATTTCTTGTATTTCTGTTAGTTGTTTCCAAACCAAATCTTTTAACAATTTTTTAAGAGCATCAATCTCATATAATCCAACAGCACCTGCCTTAATTTTATTATAAATGCCTTGTGCCTGTTTAAATGAAGCCATTACCTCTGAAACCTTACCAATTATATTCTCTGCACTAGATACTTTACCGGTTGCGGACGAATATGCAGCAGGCAACATTTGAGCTAATGTTAAGTACAAATGCATTTCGGCCGCTTTCATATATTCATCTAAAGCCTTGTCTTTTAAACGTTGTATTTCTGCCGCTTGCCAAGGTTCAAAAGGGGTTTTAGTTACACTAAAAGCATACGTACTACCTACTCCAATATAACAGTCGGTTGTATTCTTATTAAAATACCCATCTCTATTGTTATCTATAACTATATCGTATTCACCAGCAGGCAATGGCCCTGCAGCAATTACAATATCGGCAAATGCACCACCGGCAAGCAACGATATTTCTGTATTAGGCACGCCATTTAGAATATCATCTAATGAGAATGCAACAGTTCCTCCTCCATTGCTATTATCGTTAGGAACAACATAAAAATCTGCAGGCCATGGCACACCTTCTCCTTGATCTTTAAATATTCCTGTTCCAGTTATATAAACAATATCGCCTGTACCATAAAAAGGACCTGCAGCCCCTCCTGCTCCATCAGATGTCCAACAGGTACAATTACCTTCTATGGTTTGAGAATATATAATTGTGGTAAAAAAAATAAATGCAGAGGTAAGTAATTGTCTCATAGTGGGGTTGTTAGTTTTAGCAACATTATTATTTGCAGTGCGAAATAAACGGTTGAAAGTTTCACTTTTACAGCTTATTTATTTCCGACTAGTTTCTTTCGGAAAAGTACAGCCTAATAAATGTGTTGTCAAACAATTCTACAACCCAGACAAGCAGTTAATCCGACAAATAAATGAAGCAAGTGTATAATAATCAATATCTTATACGTCACAAGTGTGAATTATAAATATGAGTTTCTAATAAATAAAAAAATCTGAAGTCAACAATGCCCAAACAAAAAAGAGGTTTGTGTTGTAATTACCACAAACCTCTTTTTGAATAACCCTAAAACAAACTAAAACCTATACCCAACACCCAATTGAATCTTTACTCCTTCTAAAATATTTTCGCGCAAGGTTGAATTGCCATCTACACTTCCAAATTTGGCGGCAAAGGCTGTATTACTTGCATCAGCATTCGCATAGTTTCTCTCGCTTTTTTTAGTAGAAACTAAACCATGGTATCCAATTGAACCATCCACCATAAGTCTACCGAAACCGGTTTGGTAACCAACTGCAACTCCCATTAAATGATTAACCGAATGTTGCGCAAAATTAAACTCACCATAGTTTCTTTCTGAAACATCTTCAAATATTGTCTTTTGCTTGCTAATTGTATAAATCGGAGTTATATACATACCTCCAACATCACTTTTAGAATGTAAATACTTTATCTTATTCAAGTATATTCTGCAAGACAACCTAGCAAAAACGGCTTTTTTCAATCCGGTATATTCCAAAGAATCGTTTTCTTTACCTATTTCATCTGAAACTTCTTCACTGTCGATTACTGTTTTAGCTCCTAATAAACTAAAATGATTAACAGCTCCAATAGATATTTGTGCGGAAATATTATCAGTAATAAAACGCTCATATGCTACTTCTTGTTTATTGAAATAGAAGAACGGATTTATTTTCACTAAATTTTTTTGATTAAACTCGTTTTTTGATACCCACTTGCCTGCACTGACTGCTGTATTCACAACAGTTTTATATTTAAGGTTGTATGCTATTCTTAAATGAGTGTATGTACCAAAATTATTGAACACTCTATCACTTAGCGGATTAGGGCCTCCAATATCAGCCTTATACTTAACTCCAAATCCAAAATCAATTAAAAATCCATCTTCGCCAAGTATTTGATATCCTATCATTGCACCAACATCTACTTGCTTATGAGTTTGAGTTTTAGGGGTTTCTAGAATACTATTCTCGAAATTATACTGTTTGTATCTTACAAATGGTGCGGTATAAAACCCATTTAAATTATTGTGGGGTTCTGACAAATACCTTCGATAGTCTAATCCAACATTAATTCCATTGACATCTCCTCCAATTCTAGACGAGCTTCCTCCAATACCTAAATCAAGGGCATCCATATCCCATTGTTTCGTTAAATGTTCTAATGAGAACTGCAAACTAGTAGCTTTTCCAATTTTTTTCTCGTATGCAACTCCAAAATTGGCTCCCAATGATAGTTTTAAGGCTTCAGTTCTTTGTGAATTACTTCCTAAAGTATCTACTTGTGCATTTAAAAGAGTAACTGCCGATAATACTGTTGCTGTTGTTAGTTTTAAAATTGTTTTCATTGGTTTCATAATTACTGTTTGTTTTAAATTATGAATCAAAATTACGCCTACTAAAAGGCTTTCCGTAACGGCTTTTACTAGCCATACTTCAAATATTTGCAATATTTCTTAAGAGAATTATGGATTATAGCCAATAAATAGAATCAGTTGCATTTTTTGCGGTTACAACAGTACTAGTTATTGATTTGCACAATAAGAAATCTGAAAAGTTGCAAAAAATGCAAAAGAAAAGTATCAAAAAATTGATTCTAGGTTTTAGAAAATGGCAACTCAATTCATAAAACACTAACAAACAGCCCCTTAAAACGAAAAAACATATAAAATACTAAATAGGAGCTAAATTTAAAAATATACATTTAACCTAACCGACAATAGAAAATACAGTTGAGACTTACCGGCAATGCTTTCATTTACCAACTCTTAGAACACTTCTACTCCTAGCCTATTTAAAATACCCGTATAAGCAACGCCTAATGAGCCTCCAATTTGCCAATATTGCTCATTAACAGACAAACTTTTTACTTCGCTCTTGCCTAAAAAACAGTTGGCTTCTGCAAAAGTAGAAATGCGTTTATTCATAAAATAATAACGCGCATAAGTGCCCAAAGCCTTTTGGAGTCTAAATGTTCCAGTAGCTTTATAATCAGCACCAATACCAACATTCAAGCATTTAAGTGGAAAAAAGCCTGTTTTAAGATTTAACGTCCCAATATCCGTATTCCTAAACCAATTTCCGGAAGCAGCCACACCCACACAAATTTTCTTTTTCGAAAAATAATCAAATGTGTAGCGCTTACTTAGCTTACTTTGCGCATTGCCACGAATAGAAAAAAGGTACACACTCAAAAATAGAATACCTAAAACGCTGAAATATCTGCCAATCACCATACTTGAATATAATAAAAAAAGTAGGCGGTTAATCCAATAAAAATTAAGAAATTTACGAGCCTTAAAAAGCACATGCCTTGAAAATTATTATTGAGCCAAATAAAAAAGCAACACACTATTGGAGCGAACTAAAAAGCTTTAAAGAACTTTTTTATTTTTTGGCATGGAAAGACATCCTGGTAAGGTATAAGCAAACCACCATTGGTTTATTATGGGCATTTATTCGCCCATTTTTAAGTATTGTGGTTTTTACTATTATTGGGAATTTAGGAAGTTTCCCAAACGAAGGGGTTCCTTATGCACTTTTAGTTGCTGTTGGTATTTTACCTTGGCAATTTTTTTCCAGCGCCTTTAGCGAAGCAAGCAACTCTATGGTTAGCAATTCCGGGATGATTAGCAAAGTGTATTTTCCTAGAATAATTATTCCGGTAAGTAGTGTAATTGTTTGTATCATTGATTTTATAGTAGCATTAGTAATGACCGTTGTTCTAATGCTCTGGTTTAATTATTTACCCTCCTACCGAATTATATTTATGCCTTTCTTCTTTGCACTACTTTTAATATTGGCATTGGGTATTGGCTTTTGGATAGCCTCCCTGAATGTAAAATATCGAGATTTCCGTTATATAGTGCCTTTTATAATACAATTTGGGGTCTTTATTTCTCCGGTAATGTATATTAGTAACACATTTACTAATCCCGCTATTCGAATGATTTATTCATTAAATCCTTTAGTTGGAATAATTGATGGTTTTAGATGGAGCATGCTCGGTGGCAACATAAGTATTTATTGGCCTGCCGTGGTTTACTCTGCAGTAGTAAGCATCTTTTTTTTAGTTTTTGGATTTTCTTTTTTTAGAAAAACAGAACGCTTTTTTGCAGATATTGTTTAGTAAATTAAAAATTGATAATTATAAATTAAGAATAGTTAGTAATAAAAGACAATTTCAATTTCTGACAAACTAATTGACTAACAAACTAACCAACTAATTGACTAAAGCACAAACAAACTATTTGACAAGTAGACTACCGAACTAAAAAAATGACTTATAGACTTTTAAAAACTAACTAACATTTTTCCGACTAACAGACTAAACCATCAGTGAGCATAATTAAAGTTGAAAATATAAGCAAGAAGTATATCATTCGTCACGAAAAAGACGAAAGGTATTTATTGTTACGCGATAAAATTTCGAATGGAGTTAAAAACATTTTCAAGAAAAACACCTCTTCCCATAAAGAAGATTTTTGGGCTCTAAAAGACATTTCTTTTACCATAGAACAAGGCGACCGTGTTGGAATCATTGGCAGAAACGGAGCCGGTAAATCTACCCTATTAAAAATACTTAGTAGAATTACCGAACCTACAAGTGGGAGAATTGAGATAAATGGTCGTTTAGCTAGTTTATTAGAAGTAGGCACAGGATTTCATCCGGAACTTACCGGCAGAGAAAATATTTATTTGAATGGTTCTATTTTAGGAATGAGCCGTGCCGAAATTAAAAGCAAGTTTGATGAAATTGTTGCATTCTCTGAAGTAGAAAAATTTCTAGACACTCCTGTAAAGCGATATAGCAGTGGAATGTACGTGCGCTTAGCATTTGCAGTTGCTGCTCACCTAGAACCAGAAATACTTATTGTAGATGAAGTTTTGGCAGTAGGCGACATGGCATTTCAAAAAAAATGTTTAGGCAAAATGCAAGAAGCTACAGGACAAGGAAGAACTGTTTTGTTTGTAAGCCACAACATGGAGACCGTACAAAAGTTATGCAACAAAGGCTTAATGCTAAACCAAGGGAGAATAGCATTGTTTGATAGCATGGATAAGGTTATAGATAAATATTTGCAAACAAATGTATCTGCTAGCTTCATCGACTTCGAGAAACCATTAAATAGTGCTGAGCTAAAAGGATATCCAACTAAATTTTATATAACAGATATCAACAATAAAAATATTCCCGAAATATCAATGGGGCAAAATTGGATTGCTAAAGTTGTATTTAAAATCAATACAAATTTAGAAAATATGGTTGCCGCAATAGGAATATCAACTTTGTTTGACTTTCATTTAAGAACTATTTGGAGCGAACCACAAACATTAACTCCCGGAATATACGAAGCAAGTTTTGAGATAAAGGATATTCATTTTACAAAAGGAAACTATAAAATTACCATTGGACTATCAAGCAATCATGTGACTTTTAGCTATACCAAAGACATAGTTAACGTTGTTATTTCAGAAGTAACCACGCTTAGTAGCGACAAACAAATTATCAATACGGATAGTGGAATTATAATAAATCAAGCTAAAGTACAAATACATAAAGTAGGTTGAAAATGGCGGAAAAAAATATTCATAATACTAAATTACATTTAGGTTGTGGGCAAGTATACTTAGATGGCTATGTAAATATAGATTATCCTTCTTCAGAACATACTGTAATGACATCCATGAAGGCAGATAAGTATTGCAATATAAAAGAACTCGCATATACAAATAGCTCTATAGACGAAATTCGACTGCATCATGTATTTGAGCATTTTTCGCGTGCTGAAGCATGCGCACTTCTTTCCAATTGGTACTTTTGGCTTAAACCCCAGGGCATTTTACATATTGAAGTTCCAGATTTTGAAAAAATGGCAAAAATTGCTATTTCAAGATTTAAAAAACCAAAAGAAAAATTTGTTGCTTTAAGACATATCTTCGGCTCACATGAAGCAGGATGGGCTATACATTATGAAGGGTATTCCGTTAAACTATTAACTCAACTACTCAATCAATTTGGATATGACATAAAGAAAGTGATAAAAACATCTTACCAACTCACACATAACATACAATTAATCGCTGAAAAAAAAGACTGCTCTTTAACAAACCTACAACTCTGCCAAAAAGCAAAAGAGTGGCTTTCTAATTATATGGTTAATGAGGCGGAGTCAGAAAAAGTGATGCTCGAAGTTTGGATGACAGAATATAAAAAACTACTAAATCATCCAATTTAAAAACTACAAATAAGATGAATACTTCTACCATACCTCTTGTAAGTATCATACTGCCAGTTTACAACTGCGAAAAATACCTAGCGTCATCTGTAGAAAGCATCTTAAATCAAAGCTTTTCTGACTTTGAATTAATTATTATAAATGATGGTTCAAAAGACAATACGCTGTCCGTCATAAAAGCATTTAACGATTCTCGAATTGTTTTAATAGACCAACAGAATCAAGGTTTAGCAAAAGCTTTAAACAACGGAATTCGATTATCGAGAGGAAAATATATTGCCCGACAAGATGCCGATGACCTCTCTTACAAAGAACGATTATTAAAACAGGTAAATTATCTCCACTCAAATCCATCGGTATATTTAGTTGGCACTTGGGCTCGTATTATTGATGAGAATGGAAACGACACAGGCAGAGCACACCATCACCCAAAAGAAAATTGTACGCTAAAGTTCGATTTGTGCTTCGACAATCCTTTTGTGCATAGCTCCATTATGATGCGCAGAGAAATTATTGATACAGTTGGAGTGTATGATTATGCGGTACATCATTTAGTACAAGATTTTGAATATTGGTTTAGAATTTCACAAAAATTTGAAATAGCAAACATTCCAGAAATCTTACTCGACTATAGAGAAGTAAACTCCGGCATTTCAAAAACAACATTAGCTCAAGAATCGTCTGCAGCAGTTGTAGCCAAACAATCTGCTCAACATATTTCTTTTTACTTGTCTGAGTCACATAAAAAGTATGGCATAATTCTAGCTCAATTACACCACGGAACATTATCAGAACCCATTGATAAAACCACTTATTTAAATCTGCTAGAATGTCTTGATTCAATAGACAACTATCTTAATGTAAACAACAAATGCAATCCGGCACTTTTCAACTTGAAAAGACATAAATATCTTGTGAAATATAAACACTACAACAGTTTTATATACTCCACAAAAACTTCTTTGCCTACAAAACTATTTTTTAAAATTAAAAGAAGGGTATTAATAACCACAAGTTCGTTTTAAAATCAACTACCACATGAAAATTCTCCATTGCGTTGAATCCTATGCTCCATCAGTTGGAGGTATGCAGGAAGTTGTAAAACAGCTGTCGGAAAGGCTTGTAAAGCTTGGGCACGGTGTTACCGTTGCCACATCTAAACATGAAGACAGAAATTTTACCGAACTAAATGGAGTAACGATAAAAGAATTTGCTGTTTCAGGAAGCTGGGTTAGAGGAATAGAAGGAGAGAAAGACGCATATGAATCTTTCCTACTTGATAATGATTTCGATGTTATAACATTTTTCGCAGCACAGCAATGGGCTACCGATATAGCATTGCCAATCCTAACTAAAATAAAAGCAAAGAAAGTGTCTGTACCTACAGGCTATTCTGGGTTTTATTGGCCAGAATACAAAGAATATTTCGAAAAAATGAAAACGTGGATACATCAATACGACATGAATGTGTATTTATCCAACGATTACAGAGATATCAATTTTGCTAAAAAAAATAATGTTACCAAAACAATCATAATTCCCAATGGTGCAGCAGCAGATGAGTTTGAAAATTGCGATAGCAAATATCTAAGAAAAAAGTACAACATCCCACAAGACAATTTCTTAATTCTTCACGTAGGCAGCTACACAGGAATAAAAGGGCACAAAGAAGCATTAAAAATATTCTTAAAATCAAACATAAAAAATGCAACGCTGCTTTTTATTGGTAATAAGTACCAATACTTTTATAGGCATTTAATTAAAAACTTCCCGCTAGGCTTGCGTTTCTTACTATCTAAGCTAGGTTCAAAGCAAGTTATAATAAACCATATTTCTAGAAAAGACACCGTAGCAGCCTACAAAGAAGCTGACTTATTTCTATTTCCATCCAATATAGAGTGTTCCCCAATTGTATTATTTGAATGTATGGCAGCGAAAACACCTTTCCTAACAACAAATGTGGGCAACTCCAAAGAAATTATTGAATGGAGTAATGCGGGCAAACTACTCCCAACTACATTTGATAGCGAGGGATACAGCCATGCAACTTGTAATGAATCGACAAAGATGTTGGAAGAGATGTATAACGACCACACAACTAGAAATCAATTGGCAGAAAACGGATACAAGGCTTGGAAAGAAAAATTCAGTTGGGAAATTATAACACAACAATATGAAAAGTTATATTTAAGTTTAATTTCAGAAACGAAAGTTTAATGATTGTAGTAAAACTCATGGGTGGCTTAGGCAACCAGCTTTTTCAATATGCTGCTGCAAAAAGTTTAGCAATAAAACATCGTGTCGATTTTAAATTCGATTTATCTTTTTTGAATGAAAATCCCAATGGAGCTTACACAAAAAGAAACTACGAACTTTCTGTTTTTAACATAAATGAAAAATTTGTTTCTGAATCGGAACTCGCAAAAATAAAAAAAATTAGAGACAGTAAATTACTACGAAATTTATCATATAAGTTTCCAAATTTATTTTCTACGTATTACGGAAAAGAGACAAAGCATAGCTTTAATGAGCAATTCAAGCATTTTCCGGCAAACACTTATTTAGATGGCTTTTGGCAAAGCGAGAACTATTTTAAAGATGTAGCACAAGATATTCGTAATGATTTATACTTCAAGCCACCAATTAATGATCAAAACCAGACATTCCTTCAAAGAATAAAACAAACTAATTCCATTAGTATTCATGTAAGGCGCACCGATTATGTTGCCAATGAGAACGTATTAAATTTTCATGGCATCTGTACTGTTGATTACTATCAAAAAGCATTGGATACAATTTTACAAAAAGTAGAATCCCCTACTCTATTCTTTTTTTCGGACGACCCAAAATGGGTAGAAACGAATTTAAAATTCAACCTCCCATCCTTTTACATTGATTTTAACACCGGAGAAAAGAGTTACGAAGATTTACGTTTAATGTCTGCCTGCAAGCATCACATTATTGCTAACAGTAGTTTTAGTTGGTGGGGCGCTTGGCTAAACCCAAGTAAAGAAAAGATTGTTATTGCTCCTAAAACATGGTTTGCAGACACTTCTATCGACACATCGGATGTTATTCCAACTGACTGGATAAAAATTTAAAAATGAAATTAGGCTTTTTAGTATTAATACATCGTTATCAGGAACAAGCAAGTAAGTTGATTGAAACATTGATTAAAAACGATGTACAATTATTCATCCATGTAGATTTAAAATCAGAAGAAACATATAATTTTCTTTACCGAAAATACAATTCCAATTCAAAAATTATTTTTACTAAACGCTACAAAGTTTATTGGGGAAGTTTCAACCAAATAAAGGCCACCTTAGAACTTATTACTACTGCTGTGGCTAAATCAAAATGCAGCTATTACAGCCTTATAAGCGGGCAAGATTTTCCAATAAAAAAGATAACAGAATTTGCATCTTTTCTGGAACAACACAAAGGCCAGGAATTTTTATCTCACTTTAAATTACCCAATACTGCTAATTGGGGAGAGAATGGCGGACTAGAACGTTTGTATTACTATTGGATAGACATTTTAAGTCAACGACACTCTTATAAATACAATAAACTAAATGCCCTTATTCACAAGTTGCAAGATATAACAGGAATAAAGCGAAAATTAAACTATAATTTTTATGGTGGCCCCAATTGGTTTACCTTATCGCACGAGGCATTGCAATATGTATGCGAGTATGTAAAAGATAATCCCAAATACCTGCAACGATTCAAATATACAAGCACTGCTGATGAAATTTTTATTCAAACAATTCTTTTAAATTCAGCATTTGCAGATAAAATTACCAATGACGATTTGCGTTACATTAATTGGGCAACCGGGCCGGAGTATCCAAAGATTCTAAGAGACGAAGACTACACTCTTTTAACAAACGCTCCATCTAAATTTTTCGGACGAAAGTTTGATTGTCAAATAGACAACACTATTATTGAAAAATTACAACAAAAAATAAATGACTAAAGCACCGGAAATAACTGTACTAATGCCGGTATTTAATTCAGAAAAATACTTGCGAGAGGCTATTGATAGTATTCTTAGCCAATCCTATACAGATTTTGAGCTTATAGTAATTGATGATGGTTCTACAGATAATTCAAATAAAATAATTCGCAGCTTTACAGATAAAAGAATACGACTAATTGAAAACACTACCAATCTTGGTCTTATTAGTACACTCAACAAGGGATTTTCTTTAGCAAAAGGCAACTACATCGCTAGAATGGATGCGGATGACATAAGCCTTCCCAATAGGTTAAAAAAACAAATCAGCTATTTACAAAAGAACAGCACTTGCGCAGTATGCGCAACTAATAACAAATATCTATTTAAACAAAAAACAATATCTACAAATAATTGGTTCACAAGCAACGAAATTGCCCCACTGTTATTGTTTACTGCAACCATAGCCCATCCTACGGTGATGATGCGTACCGATTTTATTAAAAAAAATAACTTACAGTACGATACCAATTTTAAACACGCAGAAGATTACAAACTATGGACTGATGTGATAATCAACAAAGGAGAAATTCATCTTTTGGAAGAAGAACTTTTACTTTACCGAATTCATGATACCCAAATAACCAGCACTAAAACAGAGGAGCAAAAAATTATTTCAAATAAAATACGTGAATGTTTTTTATCGAATTTAGGAATACAATTTTCCTCTGTCGAGTTGGAAACACACTCCAAAATTGGGAATAATGTTTTTCTACAAAGTACTGATGAATTATTGAAAATTGAAGAGTGGCTTATAAAGCTTTCTGCATTAAACAAAGAAAAAAATATATTCAATACCGAATCGCTAAACAAAGTAATAGGAAAACTTTGGTTAGATAGTTGTGGCAATACAAACTTAGGAGTTAAAGCAATAAAAATTTATTTAAGCTCTTCATTAAAAAAACAGTTCCCAATTTCAATTTTAGAAAATGTGAAATTTGTTTTAAAATGTATTCTTAGAGGCATTAAAAACAAACGCTAACAAAGCTTTCACTTATTTTTTCAATCTCTTTTGTTGTTCTTTTTGCATATCCTGCAAACGTTGCTGCCAACGAGATACTTTTACCGGCTTCTTTTTATTCTCTTGTATTTTTTTATGCAACGCATCTTCATCTACAAATCTGCGCATGATAAAGGTTTGACTAAACGTTATCATATTTGCCAAAAAGTAATAATAACTCAATCCGGCAGAATAGTTATTGAAAATTCCTAAAAACATAATCGGCATAAAATACATCATAAACTTCATCCCGGGCATATCGTTATTGGTTGCCATTAATTGACTGTTACTGTATGTGTATAGTATAGTAGAAACAGTCATTAATAAAGTAAACAAGCTTATATGATCGCCATAGAATGGAACATTAAAAGAAAAATCTAATATCGAATCGTAGGTAGATAAATCATCCGCCCACAAAAAGGCTTGTTGCCTTAGCTCGATAGATGCAGGAAAAAATCGGAACAACGCAATTAGGATTGGCATTTGTAATAAAAGTGGAATGCATCCTGCCATAGGATTTACACCCGCCTTTTTGTACAAAGACATCATTGCCTGCTGTTTTTTCAAAGGATCATCGTTGCCAAACTTTTTATTTATCTCATCTACCTCAGGCTTCAAAATTCGCATCTTAGCAGACGACAAATAAGTTTTATATGCAATCGGAAATAATAAGGCTTTGATAATAAGCGTTAATATTAAAATTACAATTCCGTAGTTTAAATTAAATCCATCTAAAAAATTAAAAATAGGAATAACCAAAAATCTATTTACCCAACCTAAAATTCCCCAACCAAGCGGCACCTGCTTTTCTAACGACAAACCATACTCTTTTAATGTTTGGTAGTGGGTTGGTCCAAAATAAAACTGCATATCAAAGCCTTCCTTAGCCAAGTGCTTGTACGGAATTGTAAGATTAGAAGTAAATTCTTTTACATAATTTTTAGAGCCCACAATCTTCTTTGTGGTAGCATCCATTGGCTTTTCGAAGTCTGTTTTTGCAATTAAAACAGATGTGAAAAACTGTTGCTTAAATGCAAGCCATTTAATTTTCGACTCAAACGATTTTGTTTCATCACTTGTTTCGGAAATATAATCAACCTCATCTTCGTTGTACTTAAAATAAATTGTAGATGCTGCTTGTTGATTTTCAATACTTTTTTCTTGCGAAGGAATTTTCATCTCCCAATTAAGCGTAAGCTCATTTGTATTTGAAGGAATAATATCCTGTAGTCCTATTGTGTTGATGGAGAATCCTAATAAATACGTATTGCCCTTTAGGGAGTAGGTATATTCTAAATACTTATCAGAGCTGCCGGCAAATAGTTTAAAGGAAATAGAATTTGAATCCGTTTTATTTACAGAAAAAGATTCTGAGTTAGCAGTAAAATAAAGCGAATCACTAACAATAGCTCTATTTTGAGCAATAAATATTGTTCTAAGAGCAGAAGAGTCTTTATCGAATAACTGTAGCGGTTTGCCGGAATAGGTTTTATAATTTTTTAGTTCTACAGAAACTATTCGGGCGCCTTTAGAAGATATTGTTGCTTTTAAAAATTCGTTCTCCAAAGTGTAATATTTTTCTACACCTTTAGATGCCGAAGCAAAAACACCATACATACTTTTGCTTGCTTCGTTTTGTAACGAATCGGCATTTACAGGCATGGCTTTGCCTGTAGAATCTAGAGCTCCAACAACAGCCATTGCAGCAACGTTAGAATTTGCCGGAATTTTATCAGACACAACATTGCTAGCCTTTAAAAGTGTGTCTGTCTTTTGCTTTTCAATTACGGCTAACGAATCGGCAGTTTTTTTTCTTTGAGCAATTTCTTCATTTGAAGGTGCCGTAATATATATCCACCCAAATAAAATAAATCCTATGAGTGTAAGTCCTATGATTGAATTTCTATCCATAATAAAGCTAAAGTGCCCGCAAAGATAGGAATTGTTTTGGAATAGATATTTTAAAACAAAGAAGGATTATCCTTGCTCAAAAAAGTAGTCAATTAGCTCGTTTATTATCTCGGGAGAGAAATGCTTATTACCTTCAAAATAAGAGTCAATACCTAAGGATATTTCATCCTGAGAAATTAATCCGTCTTTATCCACATCAGCATACTTAAACTTTTTAGGGAGTTTAACCTGTATGTTTTTTGAATTGGTATGAGATACTAATTGTGCATTTTTTTGCTGACTATCAACTTCTTTAACTCTTTGCTCTGCTAATGTTACAGAATTGTAAGTAAGCTGGCCAGAAACGAACAATTCCTCCGAAACTATTTTACCATCGGCATCATACGTTTTCCAAACCCCATCTCGTTTATAATCTAAGGAACCTTCATCATACGCCAAAACACCCTCTTCCTTTATAGTTCCATTATCAAAAAACTCTCTCAATGTATAGGTCTTCTTTTTTTTATCGGTAAGCTTAAACTCACTTATCAGCACACCATTTTCTGAGTACGATTTTCTATTTATTAAATAATCTACATTTTTGTTGTACTCTTCAAAAAAATCAACCTGTCCGTTGGGGTAAAAATCTGTCTCCTTTTGTGCAATCCCATTTCTATAATGTACTATTGCCTTTTGAGTTCCGTCCTTGTAATAAGATTTCATGATGTAACTGCCCAAACCCACAGCCTCAAAACTACGCTCTAATTGACCATTGGGATAGTAATTTTTATAATAATTAAGATGACCGTCTTGATAATAACCTTTGTGAAGTAAATTGCCGGTATTGTAATAATCTAAAGCCCATCCTTGTTTGGGAATATCAATTTCATCCAATCGTGCAGAATCGCCCCCAGTAAACTCATTAAATTTCTCATAAAAACTAATACCGTACTCTTCGGTAGCCACCTGCTCAAAGGAATACTTAGTGCTATCCTTTATCCAGGCTTGCATGTGAACAAATAGGAAGCAAAAAATGAGTACAAAATTGGATTTTCGCATATTGTTTATCAACAACTTGATGTTAATACGAATATGCGCTATAAAAGTTTCATTGTCCAACCAAAATTAGCAAAAAATAAGAATGCTAACACGAACAAGCACGGCATAAGCCATTAAATAACAGATAGTTGAGGGATCACAACTTAATTCTCTACTAATTGAGTCCTTAACGAATTTGAAGTTTTTATTTAAATAACATATTGAAAAAGAAACAACAAAACGAACATCTTAGGTAATTTAACCCCAAACCCAATAATTAAGATTAAAATAAACTATTATATTAGCCGACCAAAAATTAAGTATATATGGAATTAACAGCCAAATTGAGCCAAGTTTTGCCTTTGCAAACAGGAACCGGAAAAAACGGACAATGGAAAAAACAAGATATAATTGTAGAAACGGAAGGTCAATACCCTAAAAAAGTATGTATTTCTATTTGGGGCGATAAAATAAATGAAAGTCAACTGCAAGTTGGCAATAAATTAAACATCTCTTTTGATGTTGAAAGCAGAGAATATAATGGGAAATGGTACACCGATGTAAAAGCATGGAAAATAGAAAGTGCCGGAGGATCGAATAATACTGCAGGGAAAAACGCACCTTCTTTCGAGCAAGAATTACCTCCTCTGCCTGAAACAGAAGACGATTTGCCATTTTAATTAACACAAACCCTTTTAATGGCTCTTATTTTATCACTAGAAACATCTACCACACTTTGTTCGGTTGCATTGAGTCTAGATGGAAAAACTATTGCGTGTAAGGAATTAAATGATGGCTATACTCATGCCGAAAATAGTACCCTCTTTATACAAGATGTTCTTACTATAGCTAACAAAACACTAAACAATGTTGATGCTATTGCGGTAGGTAAAGGACCAGGCTCTTATACAGGACTACGAATTGGCGCATCAACTGCAAAAGGATTATGTTATTCCTTAAAAAAACCTTTGATTGCTATTGACTCCCTACTTATAATGGCAAACGCAGTTTCGTCAATAGAATCTGATGCGCTTATATGTCCAATGATTGATGCTAGAAGAATGGAGGTTTACACCGCATTGTTCTCGGCAGAAAAAAAACAATTATTAGAAACTTGTGCGATGATTATTGACCACAGTTCTTTTGCCGAAGAACTAAAAACCCAAAAAATATATTTTATTGGGAATGGTGCCGAAAAATGCAAACCCATATTCGCCAACAACACGAATGCATTTTTTATAGATACTATTTACCCATCTGCCAAGGAAATGGCAAGCATAGCAGACCAAATGTTCTTACAAAAAAAATTTGTAGATGCTGCCTACTTCGAGCCTAATTATGTAAAGGATTTTTACACGCCCACAAAAAAGTAGAATAGCTATTTATTTATATACACCACTTTTCTAATCTCGGGCTTAGACGCTCCATTTTTATAAATATGTACAAAATATACACCTTCTAAAATGGCTTCTTTTTCCAAGCTAAGAGGAATGCGATGCTTTCCTGTTCCATACGTTCCTCCAAGAATAAGTGTTTCGCGACCTAATACATCTACTAGCTTAACATCTAATTTTGCCTCTTGACTTAACGATAAATACACCAACGTATTTCTTGAAATTGGATTAGCGTAAAGAATATAATCTTCATCATTAGGCAACGCAATAATTTTATGAAAATTAGTATCTACAACTTGTCCATTAGATGTAATTACTGGCGACCACAATCCCGCTCCATTCTTAGCTTTTGCACTAATGTAATAAGTTGTACCATTTTGCAACGCAATAGGATTAATAGTAATGGTTGTACTATCGAAATTGTTTGTCCAACCAACTAAATCAGAATCGCCTGCGGAACTTCCAATTGCAAAATAATATTCTTCAATCCCGGAATGTGGGTCGGAACTGGAAGTCCAATTAGCGGAAATGCTGGTAGCAGAAAAATTGATTGCCGAATCAACCAACAACATGCTTCCATCGTACATATTCTTAATTGCTCCGGGAGCTGTCCAATCGGCATTTATGTAATAATAATCTACCGCAGAAAGATTTCCGGCCGAATCGGTGCAGATAGTTTTTAATCGTGCGGCCTCGGTAAACGGATCTATATTTTGATAACGAATATCGCTAGAAGAAGTACCTACTGTAATATTTACAGATGCTCCCCTGGAGCGATAAATTTTCAATTCGTTTACATAAAACTGAGAATTGCCCGACCTAAATGAAATATGTGTACCACTTGCAATTGGAGAAGAATCAGTAACTGTACCAACTAAAATGTTATTTTGATATACACGAATTAGTCCGGTAATTCTATCATACAATACTTTGTAATCGTAGTACACATTCACAGAAAAGGTAAGCGGCACATCTAACATAGGAGACGCAAAGCTATTATTAATGGTCTTATAGATTTGCAATTTTTGGTCGTCCAATCTAAACCATACAAAATAAGAATTACCGCGCTGCAAGGAATCCGGATTATCGCACATAAAGTGAAAACCGGCTCTTCTATTATTTCCGGCTCCCGTTATTTTACCTACAAAGTGATACAAGTACCTGTTAGATAATGTTTGAGTAAGTGGCGCATAAATATTTGTATTGTTTTGCGTATCGTCCGATTGATAAAGTGCCTGAGAAGTAATGTTCCAAGTACCTGTTTTTGCAGTCCAATCAGCATGAATAGCCTGATCAAAATTATCAGAAAAATAACCTCGTGTATTATTGGCTCTCCACTCTGTTCCATCAAAATCAATAACTTGATAGTATCCCCTATCTACTCCACTACCTCCAACATTATCAGAATCAGTAACTGTTGCAACAAAATCTTGTGTTTGCCAATTTAAATTTGCTTGTATTTGCGTGGTAGGCGCAACTATATCTGTAGTAGATGATGATGAGCCGGAACCATTATAGGTGAGAGCCCATCCACTAGAAATAGTAGCGCAATCTGTTCTAAAATCAAGCAACAAACTCCCTCCGGAGGATGTAATTGCACCAGGATTTGTTGTACCTGAATACCTACCAATTAAAGGTGCACTGGTTGTGCTTCCATCATAAATATACAACCAATCGAAATTAGTTTCGGTGCTAAACTGAGTAAAATTAATAGAAACCGTTTGTGCACCGGATGGTTGAATAAGAATAACTTGTCTTAAATCGTTCGTATAATTACCACTAGCACCGCCATTATCATACAATGTTCCGGTAGTTGCAGTTACTGTGGTAATTGTTGGATTATTATTTATCATGGTATAAAATTTATACCAATTCCAGTTTGGACCCGGATCATTATGTGTTTGTCCAGGAAAATGTTGGTGTCCTTTTATTCGATAACAAGTTGTACTAATTAAACACTGACTAGTACTTCCACTACATGCCGGACCATGATACGTGCGCAAAGGATTAATCCCATAACCACTATTACAAATATCCCTAACCAAAGCAGATGATGCGCTATACATGGCGGAAGTAAACCAACTAGTTTGAGATATCCAACCTTCGTGCTCAATACCAATTGTATAACTATTATTACTCTTTAAGTGAAAGCCTTTATCACTTTCTCTAACCATTTGTGTTATTTGGCCATCTGAAGCGCGAATATTGTAGTGAGCAGATACATTGGAGGCACAGTTTTTAAACCAAGAAATGGAACCTGCATAGGTACCCTGCATAAAATGTATTGTAACATCAGTAATTGCAGCACCGCTTCTAGAACCGTAGTTGCAGCTTGCTGCCGGATCCCACAATGCAGGAGCATAATCTGTAGATTGAAGAGTTGGGGTATTCGAATACTTATAAGACGCACCATTAGTTTCGTCCATTATTTCATAACCATCTATTGTAACACTCTTAGCACTTAACACAGATAGATTTGCACCGAATATTTTTTGCAAATCGATGTGGTGATCTGGAAAGCCATAAATAGATTGGTAAATTCCATTCGTTAAAAATTTATAGATTACATACAACTGCGAGTTTAACGCAAAATTATTTGTAATGTCTGCATCAATCGGAAGCTCACTTAACTCAATAAGAATTGGTACATGATTTTCCGGGTCTGTATTTAAAGCTAGTTTTTGCTGTAATACGGTATACGCTTTTGCATACGCAAGAATAGAGGTACGAACATCTGTCAATATCTGTTGCTCCGAATAACCCGATAACAGAGCTACTTTCGTAAGATTGTTTCTAAAATATTTTTTTCCATCCAAAGTCAAACCCATTACGGTGTACATTTTAGGAATATCAATGCAACTTCCCTCCTCACTATCTGTTAAATTATAAAATCGAGTTTGATTAAAAGATACAGCCTCCAACATTCCCTTGGGAATAGAAGGATTAGTTTGATAAGCCTCGTTAAAGTATAACTGATATGGATTTACAACTTGCTCGTCCGCCTTTAAAATACACGAAAAAAATAGTAGGTATAAAAATAGTGGTAATCTTTTCATACAGTAATTGGTTAAGATTACTGCAATTTAAGAAATCAGAGTCCTCAATCCAATAATTTTATTTCATATTTATGAACTGCACAGGGATCTCGTAATCGTTAGACCGCACCAAACTAATTACTTGCTGCAAATCGTCAATTTTTTTGGCAGAAACCCGTATTTTATCATCCATAACCTGAGCTTGCACCTTTAGCTTTGAGTCTTTTATATCTTTTATTATTTTGCGTGCTGCATCTTTGTCTATCCCCTCCTTTATCTTCAGCTCTTTGCGTACCATATTGCCCGATGCGTATTCATCTTTTCCGTAATCTAAACAAGCAGGATTTAACTTTTGCTTTATCATTCTTGCCCGAATTACATCAATAATTGAATCTACGCGCATAGCATCTTCTGTGGTAATGGTTATTGCCTTGGCTTTTTTATCTAGTTCAATAAGTGTTTTAGAATCTCTAAAATCAAACCGTGTTGCAATTTCTTTACGTGCTACATTTATAGAGTTATCTAGTAACTGTAGGTCTATTTCGTTGGCAATATCGAATGATGGCATAGTTATAAATAATGAATTTTGAATAAAAAATACAAAAAATCAAACAATTACTTAAATATTAGCAGCAGCTTCCGCCACCCGCTCTCCATCAATAGCTGCAGAAATAATACCTCCGGCATAACCGGCTCCTTCTCCGCAAGGGAAAAGTCCTTTTAATTGTGGATGTTGAAACGTTTCTTTATCTCTTGGAATGCGCACCGGTGATGATGTTCTTGATTCTGTAGCAACTAGAACAGCTTCATTACTATAATATCCTCTCATTTTCTTGCCAAACTCTTTCAATGCTTTTTGTAAACGAGTACTTACAAATTTAGGAAGCAACTGATGAAGTTCAGCTGATACTACTCCAGGCTGATAAGATGTTTGAGGTATATCGGCAGATAATTTATTATTTACAAAATCTACTAATCTTTGGGCAGGCGCCACTTGTGTATTTCCACCTGCTTTGCACATTTGTTGCTCCACACTTTGTTGAAAATACATTCCCATTAATGGGCCATAATTCTTAAAGGCTGGAATATCCTTCTCCTCCACACTTACCACCAAACCGGAGTTTGCAAATGGGTTGTTCCTTTTTGATGGTGACCAACCATTGGTAACAACCTCTCCGGGGCTTGTAGCGCATGGTGCGATAATCCCTCCCGGACACATACAAAAAGAGTAAACCCCTTTTCCATCAACTTGTTCAACCAAGCTATATGAAGCTGCCGGTAAGTACTTACGTTGCTCCTCTACTTCTTTTATAGCACAATGGTATTGTATAGAATCTATCAAGCTTTGAGGATGTTCTACACGTACACCCAATGCAAAGGGTTTGAACTCAAGCAAAATACTTTTTTTGTGCAATAAAGTAAATATATCCCTTGCAGAATGACCCGTTGCAAGAATTACAGAATTAGCTGCCAGCTCGTAAATATTCGATGATATTAAATCCTCAACCACAACACCACTTAGCTTTTTATCAGAAGCCAGCAAGTCAATTACTTTTAAGTTAAATAGCACTTCTCCTCCTGCTTCTTGAATTTGCTCTCGCATAGCAGTAATAATCTTAGGAAGTTTATTGGTACCAATATGTGGATGTGCCTCAACTAATATTTCGCGACTAGCACCAAACTGAACAAATGTTTTTAACACCTCAAACACATCGCCACGCTTGGTAGAACGCGTATACAATTTACCATCGGAATACGTTCCTGCACCACCCTCACCAAAACAATAATTAGAATTTGGATTAACTACCTGCTCTTTGTTTATTGCAGCCAAATCTCTTCTGCGCTCTCTTACATCTTTGCCTCGTTCTATGACAATTGGTTTTACACCTAATTCAATTAACTTTAAAGCAGCGAAAAGTCCGGCTGGGCCAGCTCCTACAATAATTACCGTTTTGTTGGAACTTACTTTTTTATATTGTTTAAATTTAAAATCGTGGTCTTTTGTTGGAATTTCATTTACAAAGACTCTAACTTTTAAATTAATTTTAATATTCCTACTTCGAGCATCAACCGACCGTTTTAAAATTTCTACTTCTGTTACTTCGTTTTCTAAAATCCCAAAATTGCTACAAACACTAGCTTTTATTTGATTTTTATCTGCGGCAACAGCAGGAGAAACAACTAAAGAAATTTCTTTTATCATTTTATACTATTTGCAATTATAAAATAGCCTATTTTCCTTTCCTCTCCCTGCCCTCTCAATGAGAGGGATATACATTTGTAGCCTATTTTATAATTACAAATGGTATTAGAATTGGCATTATCCCTCAAAAGTAAATGAAAGCAAGAACATTCTTGAATTTAGTTTATCAAGGCTTTTAGAATAAATAAAATTATCACGAACCAAAATATTACTTAAGCCAAATACCCATTTAAACTCAATTCCAAATTTAAAGTAGGTTAAATAAAAATCAAGTCCGGTGCCTAATTCGTATGCAAAATCTTTGTTGTTTAGTTTAATTATTGCCTCATTGGGGTTAGTTGTTTTTACATCTTTTTGCGAAGCTAAGTCAATTGTATATCTACCGCCTCCCACAACGTATGCACCAAAATTATTAAGGCGTTTAGATCGATATTTTATATTTAATGGAAAATCCAAAAAAGTAGATTCTACTTGCTTGCTCAATAAATACTCTCCTTTGCTATCCTTCATTTGAAACTGAATATTGCGTTCGCTAAAAGCCAAATCGGGCAAAAAACGAAGAGTTACATATTCATGCAATCTAACTTCGGCCATTATTCCCAAATTAAATCCGGTTTTAGGAGCCGATTCTATCACTAAAATACTATCAGGCTTATCAAGACTCGAAATAACCGAAAAATCGGCACGATTTACTCCTAAATAAAACCCGAAATTAAGAACCGACCTGTAGTATTTGGGTAAGTTAGGCACCTTGGCATCTTGAGAATACAAGTAGTTTGCTAGCAATAGCTGAAGTGCAAAAAACAATAGGATATTTCTTTTTATGATACTCAAAATGGGTTATTCAAACTATGTAACGCAATAATTAACTTTTTATTTTTCAGCAATATACAATGTTGCTATACCGAAAGTTAAAGGAATTTGTTTACAATTCGAAAAACCGGCTTCTTTCAATTTATCTAAAAATGCAACTCCGTAAGGGAAGGATTTTACAGATTCCGGCAAATAGCTGTAGGCAGAATAATCTTTAGAAATTAATTTACCGATGAATGGCATTAAGTTTTTAAAATAAAACCAGTATAGTTTTTTAAAAAGAAGATTAGATGGTTGCGAAAATTCCAAAATATAAGCTCTCCCATTTACCGTTAATACTCTTCGCATTTCTTTAAGTCCGGAATTTAAATTTTCGAAATTTCGTACTCCAAACGAAACAGTTACGGCATCAAAAGAAGCTTCGGGGAATTGAATATTTTCAGAATCTCCCAAAGACAATACAACTTTATCCGACAATTTATGCTTTAAAATTTTTTTCTTGCCTACCTCCAACATATTAGCAGAAATGTCTATTCCATGAATTTTTACAGAATTTATAGTTGCTAATGAAATTGCCAAATCTGCGGTGCCTGTAGCTACATCTAAAATAGAAACAGGGTTGCGTTCTTCTACTTTTGCCACCAATTTCTTTCGCCATTTTTTATCTATACCCATAGAAAAAAAATGATTCAAAAAATCGTAGCTGTGTGCAATGTTGTTAAACATTTGCGCTACCTGCTCTTTTTTGGCGGAAGACGATTCTTTATAAGGCACAACAGGATTCAAACTACTTGATGGATTTAGTTAATATAGCTTCTGCCTCTAACAACAATTGTTTCTTATTAACAGGAATAACACCAACATGTTCGCAAACCAAACCTCCGGCTAAATTGGCTAATGAAGCTGTAAATTCAATTGGAAGTTTCAAGGCAGTACAAAGTGCCGCCACACTAACTACGGTGTCCCCTGCTCCGGACACATCAGCAATAGAACGTTTATGAGCCGGGATTATTTTTTTATAGGTACCATCATTTACATATACTCCATGTTCAGATAAGGTAACCATGATGCTATCTATTGAATGTTTTTTTCGGAATGCGTCTGTTATTACATTCAGTTCCTTTTCGTTAATTATTTCAATTTCAATTTTTGCTCCCTCGCACAACTCCTTTAAATTTGGTTTAAACAAGGTGCTTTTTGCATAGTCGTTAAAATTAGCCCTTTTAGGATCGACAATTATTGGGATGTTTTTTTTATTCGCGAGTTTAGTAATGTCGCTTATCAATTCTGGGAATAACAATCCTTTATTATAATCTTCAAATACTACAGCATCAATTTTAGCCTCGGAAAATAAAGAAGTCACTTTATCAACAACCTTTTTCGCATCAGCTTTACTAAGTCTGTCATTCAACTCTTCATCTACACGCACTAATTGATGATTATTGCCAATAATTCTTGTTTTAACAGTTGTTATACGGGCATTACTTACAACAACGCCTTTATGTACTAACTTTTGTTTTTTCAACAGGTCGGTAAACACTTTACCATAATAATCATTGCCTGTAACACAACACAGTATTGGGTTTGCGCCTAAAGCTTGAATATTTAGTGCAACATTTGCCGCACCACCCAATCTGTTTTCTTTTTTTTCAACCGCTACAATAGGCACAGGAGCCTCAGGAGACAAGCGATTTACTTTTCCCCAAACATAAGAGTCTATCATGCCATCGCCAACAATTAATATGTTTAAGCGATTAAAAGATTGAAAAAGTTTATTTAGTTGATGCCTATCCAAATTAATATTTCTTTAATCTAACTTATCCAACGATTTTTTTATTCTTTCCATTGCGTCTTGCAACCTTTCTTCTGAAGTAGCGTAGGAGATTCTAATATTCGTATCTTCCCCAAAAGCCTCTCCCGGCACAAGTGCAACATGCGCATCGTCTAACAAATAATTACACAAATCGGTAGCATTTTTAATTTTATAGCTACCAAACGACTTACCAAAATAAGCTGTAACATCCGGATAAACATAAAATGCCCCCTCCGGAATATTTACTTTTAACCCATTTATATCTTTTAATAATCCAAGCACCAAATCTCGTCTTCGCTTAAACGCATCTCGCATAGGTATAATTTCTGCAGGATCCATTTCCATAGCTGCATACATTGCTTTTTGTGTTATGGAGCTAGTTGCTGAAGTAAACTGACCTTGCATTTTATCGCACGCTTTTGCAATCCAAAGTGGAGCGGCAATAAAGCCTCCTCTCCAACCTGTCATCGCAAATCCTTTGGAAACACCATTTACAGTAATAACTCTATCCTTTATAAAATCAAACTGAGCCATAGACTCGTGCTTGCCAACAAAGTTGATATGTTCATATATCTCATCAGAAATAATATATAACTCAGGATACTTTACAATTACTTCGGCTATAGCTTTTAGTTCTTGTTTAGAATAAACGCTCCCTGTAGGATTACAAGGAGTACTTATCATTAGCAATCGAGTTTTTGAGGTAATGTGTTTTTCCAACTGAGCCGAAGTAACTTTAAAATCGGTTTCAATAGTTGATGGTACAATTACAGCAACTCCATCGGCAAGCTTTATCATTTCTAAATAACTTACCCAATATGGCGCAGGTACCAACACTTCATCTCCAGGATTAACCAAACTTAACACCACATTTATAATTGATTGTTTAGCTCCGGTAGAAACCACAATCTCTTCTGCTGTATAGTCTAAATTATTATCACGTTTAAATTTTCTTGCAATAGCTTGTCTTAATTCTAAATAGCCAGACACATGAGTGTAGTAGCTAAAATTATCGTCAATTGCTTTTTTAGCAGCTTGTTTTATAACATCAGGTGTAGTAAAATCGGGCTCCCCCAGACTTAAACTTATAACATTAATCCCCTGTGCTGCTAATTCTCGGCTTTTACGAGCCATGGCTATTGTTTGTGATTCAGATAGCCTTTTTATACGGTCTGTAAGCTTCATAAAATTGCTTAACCAAACTAGGTTGGTAAGATTATTAGTGAATTATATAGTACATAAATGTAGTATTTTTCAGCTAATTACGGAATAATAAAAGTGCTTTTGAATTAGACCCTATTCCCTATTTAAAGCCAAAAACTTTTTTTAGAATATCGGTAACACGTGCAGCGGGATCTTTACGAATTTTAAGTTCTTCTTCTGCTACAAGTTTAAACAACCCTTGAATAGCCCTATCGGTTACATAACTTTCTAAATCGGGATTAATTTTTTGAACCATGGGTAACTTATTATACTTTTTTGCCAACGGATTCCAATATTTCGTAACATGAACTTTCTTTAATGCTGCAGCAACCTTAGGTTTAAACTGTGCCTTAAGTTGCGCCATAGTTGCTTGTTGCAAATACTGAGTTGCTGCATTATCACCGCCTTTTAAAATAGATATTCCATCCATTATTGACATTTGCGTAACAGCAGCAATAAAAATAGGAGCCGCATCTTTAGCAGCTTCTTCAGCTGCCCTGTTTAAGGTCATTACAAATTGATCTACCTGTTTGTTCATTCCAAGGTTTCGCAATGTTTGATCTACTTGCTTTACTTCCGGAGGAAAAGGTATTTTTATAGCCGTATTTTTATAGAAACCATCCAACTTAGAAGCCTTTGCCGTAGAATTGTTTGTGCCAACAGTTAAAGCTTCTTTTAAGCCTTTTACAACTTCATCATTGGTAAGCGAAGCGCCATTTGAACCTGTGATGGTATTAATTACAGAATTAACGTTAATTTGCCCATTCACAACTATTGTTGAAAAAAGGACTACAACTAAAACTAGATTTCTCATATTATACATTTACACATCTAACTTACAAATATTCTGCCAAACTATACGTAGTAAAAAAGTGCTTTCATTTTATTTACTATAAAAAGCAAAAAAGGGCACAAACTTTTTAACTTTAAACTTTAGAAATAAAACTATGATAGCAGAGTTAATTACTATAGGAGACGAACTTTTAATTGGCCAAGTAACCAATACCAATGCCGTTTGGATGGCACAACAATTGAATCAAATTGGAATTTCTGTAAAACAAATTACATGCATCTCCGATAGTAAAGAAGATATAATTAAAACCTTAAATGAAGCTCAAAAACGAGCTCAAATCATTTTGATTACAGGCGGCTTAGGTCCTACAAAAGACGACATTACGAAACACACCCTGTGCGAATATTTTAACACCCACTTAGTTTTTAATGAGGATGCTTATAAAAATGTGGAACGCCTTTTTGCATTAAGAGGTTTTTCTGTTTCGGAAATAAACAAAAGACAAGCAGAAGTGCCTGCCAATTGTATTGTAATACCTAATAACTCCGGCACCGCTCCGGGCATGTGGTTCAACTACAATGAAAATATAATTGTTTCGATGCCGGGAGTTCCCTATGAAATGAAGGGAATAATGCAACAGTCTATTTTACCCGAGCTAAAAAAAAGATATAAACTTCCATTTATTTATCACAAAACAATTTTAACGCAAGGTGTAGGCGAATCCTACTTATCTGAAATAATAAGCGATTGGGAGGATAGCTTGATTGCATTGAATTTAAAGCTTGCCTATTTACCATCTCCCGGAATGGTAAGGTTGCGCATTTCAGGAAAAAGTGCTAATGAATATGAGCTTAAAAATACTATTGAAAATAAAACAAAAGAACTTGAAGCTATCATTTCCCAATATATATATGGATTTGAAACGTATGGCGAAGAACCGGAAACAATCCAAAAAATAATAGGGACTCTACTAAAGAAAAACAAAAAAACACTTTCGGTGGCAGAAAGCTGCACAGGTGGCTATATTTCTCACTTAATAACAAGTGTAGCGGGTTCCTCGGAATATTTTACCAGCGGAGTATCGCCTTATAACAACAACATAAAAAAACAATTATTTGGCGTGCCGCAACAAATGCTTGATACAGTTGGAGCTGTAAGCGAAGAAGTTGTGAAACAACTCGTTATTGGCTCTATTGAATTATTTAATACAGATTACGCAATATCTGTATCTGGAATTGCCGGTCCGGGAGGAGCTACGGCCGAAAAGCCTGTAGGTACTGTTTGGATTGCCGTAGGCAACAAAGAAAAAATAATTGCCGAAAAATATTTATTTGGCGATGACAGGGAGCGCAACATTCAAAAATCTGCCACTACTGCATTAAATATGTTGCGAAAATTTATTCTAAATGAATCAGAAAAATAAGTGTGGCTCTTAAAATCTCTATTTGAGAAATACATTTATTCCAAATCCTGTTTGTAAATCGGGAGCATTATCAACTAACAAATCCTCTCTTACATAGACACAGTAAGCAATTCGTCTGTGGGCAAAAGTAAAAATAAAACTCCAAGCTTGTAAGCCACTATACAATTCTGAAATAGCGTAATGCCAATGAGAAGTGTGTCTATTACCGGTTAAAACCACATGTTCGAAATCGGAAGGATTAAAATAAGCTGATTGCAAATTATAGTTAAGAGCTAAAGAAATTGCACGTTTCTTTTTTAGTTGCTTTTGATAGGTAACATTACTTTCAAAACTTGAAATAAATTTTCTACCACTAATAGCAACCCTATTTCCATACACAATAGTAGCTTGGCGCAATGCACCAGCACTTATTCCCAATTCTAACGATTTATTTTTTGCAAAATTAATTTTCTTTACACCAGATGTCGAAAAACCTATATCTGCAACAGGATTATACTGCGAGGTGTTTACACCTATGTGAGCCCCAAAATTCAGATATATTTTTCGTTTATCGTTTATTGTTAGTTTAGGATAATACAGATAATCCAATTCAATTCCCGGTATTACAAAATCGCCAGAGTTCATTCTTACATAATTATCGTTTGCATCTTTATACACAATTTGCGCATTATTTAAACCATAAAATTTTCTAGAAAAAGGATCCTCGCCACCCGCAATATTACTATGAAACCACTCAATCGAATTATCCGATGTTACTAACGAAAAAGGACCTTTCCCTTTATCGAGCGAATACGAACGAATTCCAATAGTTATCTCCTGGGTTGTATTTATTGGCAAGCAAAAAGACATTCTGTATGAACGCAACACTCCATCTGCCAAAAACTCTTTCGTTTTTGAAAGGACAGTATTCACATCAAACTTTCCTTCTCGCTCGTGCCAAGGAATACCCTCGGCTATTTTTTGATCAACAACATCTTGCAATTCATATGATTTTACATATGGTAGCCATACATTTCCATTTGATATTTCAAATGAAAAAGATTTTTTTTGCTGTGCATATGTTTTAAAATTGTGATTTATTCTAGCAATATACATTCCTAATGGATGTACTGACAGTGTATTCGGTTTTATAATTGGAAAAACAATATCAACCCCAACAAGCAATGAATCCGAAACTTGGCACTGTAAATTAATTTGAAAAAAAAGCAGTAAAACACAAACTAAAAAAAAACGCATTATAAATTAATTAGTACCCACAAAAAAATTATTCTGCCTCCAAGCTTAGCGTATCTTCTAATAAGCTAGGGAATTTAGAGTTATCAGTTGTTAAAAATATATCGATTGATGCTCCGGAGTTAATATACCTTTCATTCCCCGATACCGGAAATTGCTTGTACACTTTTGATTTTAAAGAATCTGAAGGCACATCGTAACTAACAGAGCCTAGTAATAAAGATAGTTCGCCCAACCGCTCAAAAGCCTCTTGTCTTGTGTAACCAATTAGATAAGGGATTGTAATTTGCTCATCTCCCAATCCTTTCCCAACTAGCAAATCAACAATAGTTCCTTTTGGAACCATCTTACCTATTTCAACTTTTACACCTTTTACTTGTTGCTCCAAAACGCAATTACTACACTGATCTGCCTTGTATTTTATTCTGCCCAAACGCAAACCGTATGTTTCTATCAATGAAACGGCCTGTCTTAATGATTTATCTTGCAACTTTGGCATTGCTACTTGAGGAGGCATAACAGCAGTTACATACAAATAAATTGTTCTATCTTTTTTTACCATTGTTTGAGGCTCCGGGTCTTGCTTTAATACAACACCTTTCTCTGCCTTGGCATCAAAAATAGAATCTATCACTAAATAGGTTACCTCTTTTCCTTTTACAAAATCTTCCAAACGGGCTACGGAAACACCTTTAAAATCAGGAACTTCAACCGTTTTTCCGTGCAACGTATAATAGTTCATCATAAAAAAAACAAGCCATAAAAAAAACACCGCTCCCAGTATAGAGAAAAGTATATTTCTTACAAATGGATGTTTCTTAAAAAAATTTATTACTCCCATTAGGCTAGTTGTTGTGCTGATTTGCGTTTTCGTTGAAATCCAAAATCTAAAATTTTATCAATAAAATCAAATGGTTTGTATCCATTAATTGCCGACTGATGGAAAATACATGTTGCAGGGGTCATCCCAGGTAAAGAGTTTACCTCTATAAAAATAACCTCTACTCTATTCACATCATAAACCCGAACAAAAGCATCAATACGCGTATATCCGTTTATGTTCAATATTTTCGCAGCCTTACCTAATTCTTCTTTTACCTTATTCGAAATCAATTGCCTTTCTTCTTTATTAGCCGAATAGCGCGCAGGAGTAATATTTTGTCCTTGTCCTGCTAAAAATTTTTCTTCTAACGACAATACATCTCCTTCGCTTAATGCTTCCGATGCTTCAAAAACTTCATACGAAACACGTCCAAATTCATCAAACTTAGTAAGCATACCTCCGGTAATTTCTAAAAAATGTATGGCATCGCGCTTAGAAATTAACTCTTCTATCAACATTACTTTTTTTGACGGGAACTCTTCTTTTGGTTTAATATGAAGCATCTCCGCAGCTTTTGTATTCAACTCATTAGAAGTTCTAAATATAAGCTCTGCAAATGCTTCTAGCTCCTCAATGCTTTTAATCTTTTTAACTGCAGAACTACATCCGTCATCCACAGGCTTGGCTATAAGCGGGAACTTAATTTCATTTACAATTTTTTCCAACAAACTATTTTTTGCAGTGTGCCACTCCAAATCGCTTACCAACAAATGATTGGCAATCAGCAACCCGTTTTGTTTCAAAATTTCATTTGTTCTATACTTATCTATAGTAATGCGCGAACTCTCTACCCCCGAACCATTATATGGAATATTCAATTTATCTAATTTCTCTTGCACTGCGCCATCTTCTCCAGGTCGGCCATGCAAAGCAATGAATACACCATCAACTAAATTGGTTAAATCTGAATACGAAATTTTTTGGGGAGCACCCAGCTGATTCTTTGCCGCATATTTAGATGTGATAGAAGAACATTGTGTTATAATATCTCTTACAACGGGATGTGTTTTAAAATTATTTATTTTCTCCTTTATATCATCTGCATTGTCTTTCAAAAGAATATTTATAGGAATTTGGAACAATTCATGTTCTTCGTTACTTCCAGTTAAGAAAATTGGAATAGGTTCGTACTTAGTAGAAGATGACAATTTCTCGTAAATATTTCTACCACTTTCAACCGATATATGTCGCTCGGAAGAATAACCTCCTAGCAATACACCAATTCTTATTTTTGAAGAAACTGCTTTTCTATCTTTATCAATCGCTTTATCTAAGGACGTTACAAGCTTTGCAAATTCTAAGTTCTTAGAGTCGTTGACACGCTGTGCTATTGAGGTTCGAATTATATAAGTTAAAAACTGTGATGGATTCAATCCAATTTCGGCAGCCTGATGAAAAAAGAATGAAGATGGCATCATTCCCGATGTGGTATTGGGGTCGTTTAAAAACACTTCGCCTACACCATTTATAAATCCATCAATGCGGGCATATACACCAAAATTTAAGCTTCTAAATAATCGCTCGCACTCTGTTCTTATTTTATTTATTTGTTCATCGGGCAATTCGATTGGAGTAATTTTTCGAGACAACCCGGGTAAATACTTAGATCGATAATCAAACAATTCTTTTCCCTTTCTTATCTCCGTTGGCGGCAAAGCCAAACCATTTCCATGTTCGTTTTGAACAACAATGCACGAGAATTCTTTTCCCTCGATAAACTGCTCAATCAATACAATTGCTTCGGCATCATGTCCTTCTAAATAAATAGAATCAAAACCTTCTAGTTTTTCGTTTACAAAACTCAATAATTTTTCCGGATGGTAAATAGTTTCTACAGATCGTCCAACTGCACAATCTACAGGCATTCCAATGCCCTCTCGAATATCTGTTAACACGCGAATATATTCAACTCGCTGCTCAGTTTGTAGGGTTTCCCAAAATTCTTTTTTTATTTCTCTGCAAAAAAAACTTTTATCAATGGCATCTGCAATTGCTTGATGAGATTCTTCCGACACAATACTTATCCCAATAGAAGAGCCTTGTGTAGCCGATTTAACAACACAAGGAAAACCAAGGGTACTTTTAATTTTAGCAGCAATTATAGCAACTGTATTATGGTCTTTTTGGTAAACCCATTCGTTTCTTTTGATTGTAAAATACGAAGGGCTTTTAAACCCCGCATTTATCATCAACTCTTTTTGAATCGTTTTGTCTATCCCAATTGCTGACGATAAAATTCCTGCTCCAGAATAAGGAATTGACAAATACTCCAACAATCCTTGAATACGACCATCTTCACCATTAGGACCATGAAGACACAAAAAGGCAAAATCTATTTTCTTTTTCAAATCTTCGGCAGACAATACTTTGCCCAGTGTACTTACTAATTTCTTTTGTTGCGACTTCGTTAACTTACCAATGTTTTCCGCATAAATCTGATATCCATTCTCCGAAGTCGGCAAACTATCTACCGGTGGATAAAAATCACGCACACTACCTTTATAAATATACTCCCACCTCAACTCCACAAAATTGCCAAAACTATCCACAAAGATAGGCACTGCATCAAAAAGCGATTTATTCAAATTATCGTAAACCGTTCTCCCTCCGGCAAAAGATATTTCGCGTTCGCGAGAACTTCCCCCAAATAAAATTCCAATTCTAATTTTTCCCATAGCAACTATATTGCATCGTTGGTTTGTAAATTTTTATAGCCAATTCCCTTATTTAAGAAAATCTGCTTCAACTAAAAATAGGTAAAAGAGTAACTTAAAAAACTATATGTTGGTTAAGTAATTAACTAACTTTTTAACAGCTAAGGCTCGGTGGCTAATTTTATTTTTTTTAACCAAATCCATTTCTGCAAATGTTTTAGTATATCCATTAGGCATAAATACTGAATCATAGCCAAAGCCCGAACTACCTTTTCTTTCGGTGGTTATACTTCCCTTGATAACGCCTTCAAACAGTTCTATTCTTCCATCAAGGAGCAAACACAAAACCGTTCTAAATTGTGCTGTTCTGTCTGATTTACCACCTAACTCATTCAGAAGCTTGGTTATATTATCTTCTGAGTTTTTATGATTTCCGGCATAACGAGCAGAGTACACACCCGGGGCACCATTCAATGCATTTACCTCTAATCCGCTATCATCCGAAATACAATTACAACCATAGTTTTGATGTACAAATGTTGCTTTTTGTATTGCATTTTGTTCCATTGTATTGCCAGTTTCCGGAATATCTTCATGGCAATTAATATCACCTAGCAGGCATAGCTCTATTTGCGGAAGGTCTAGCAAGCCTGATAATTCGGTTAACTTACCCTTATTGTGCGTAGCAAGAACAATTTTAGTCATGCGATGAATTGTATTATTCAGATACTAAAATAATCAAAGAATACAGTATTATATGCCAGACAATACATAATTGCCTAGATACCAAACTAAAAGAGTTGACAACTGTCATTTTTAAAAATTTGACTTGTATGTCAATAATTAGGATATTTGCAGCCAATTATTAACTTAAAACTTAACCAAATGGCAATACCTTCAGTAGATTTAGCAGATTTTTTATCTGGCGACCCGGCAAAAAAATTAGATTTTGTAAACAAATTAGGAAAAGCATACGAAGATGTAGGATTTGTGGCTGTAAAAAACCATGGAATTCCAATGAGTACAATAGATGATTTATACAAGTACGTAGAAAGTTTTTTTGCACTGCCGGTAAATGTAAAAACCAAATACGAAATACCTGAACTTGCTGGACAAAGAGGCTATACATCTTTTGGGCGAGAGCATGCAAAAGGCTCTGACGCTCCGGATTTAAAAGAATTTTTTCAATATGGGCAAATTGTAGAAAAAAACCACCCTTTAAAAAATGAATATCCTGATAATGTTGCGGTAAAAGAAATACCAGCTTTGAATGATACTTTTTTTAATGCTTACCGCTCGTTTGAAAAATCGGGAAAAGCTCTATTACAAGCCATAGCATTGTATTTGGGGTTAGATGAATTCTATTTTGACAAGTTTGTAAACAACGGAAACTCTATTTTAAGAGCCATACACTACCCTCCAATTAAGGAAGAACCAAAATCTGCAATTAGAGCTGAACAGCATGAAGATATAAACCTTATTACCCTATTGGTAGGCGCATCTGCAGATGGTTTGCAAGTATTAGACAAACAAGAGCGCTGGGTTTCTGTTACATCATTACCTGACCAAATTGTGGTAAACGTTGGAGATATGTTACAAAGATTAACCAATAACAAATTACGCTCAACTACACATCGTGTAGTTAATCCTCCAAGAGAATTATGGGGGACTTCACGTTTCTCAATTCCATTTTTCTTACATCCAATTGCTAACATGTCGTTAGCATGTTTAGATAGCTGTATTACTAAAACAAATCCAAAGGATTATGATGATGTAACAGCAGGCGAATACTTAGATGAGCGCCTAAGAGAAATTGGATTAAAAGCCTAATACTAATTTTTAGTACAATCAAAAAGCCCAAACTGTACTTGACAGTTTGGGCTTTTTGATTGTGGTTTGGAATAACCGATTGGTAGTAAAGAAATTTAATCCTTCAGTACTTGGATTTTTTGGCTTAAGGCGCCAAGTTTTACAATATAAAAACCCGATGCCAATTGACTTATATCAATAACAGTGTTTTCATTTACAACGTTACCTTCAACTACAATTGCTCCTTTAAAATCTAGTATCGAATAAGATTCTTCTAACATAGTATTATCTCGCAATTTAATTGTTAGTTGATGAATTGACGGATTAGGGAAAACAAGGAAACTATTCGAAGATGACTCAACAAGCCCCAAATTATTTAAAACTGTAAGATTAGCTGCATTTGTAGTATCAACACATCCTCCATTTGACAAAATACAACGGAATAAATAATTGTTCATCGAAAGAACCGTATTTGAGACAGTTAAAGTAGGGGTAGAAACACCACTATACGGACCAGCATTACTCAAATTTTGATAGCCAAAACCAATATCAGCTTGCCATTGATAAGAAGTAGTTGCAGAAAAAGATGTGGCATAAAAAGCACTATTTCCAACAGTAACTGTTTGAGAGATTGGATGAGTTAAATCATGAGAATTACAACTATTATAAATTTTTAATATTTCTTGTTGAGTAAGTTCTTTATCCCAAAAACCAAAATCATCTAACTTACCATCCAACACCTCATTATTAGCAGCTATTGGATCTGCACAACCCAAATATAATTTATAGAAGTAGCTCTGAATGGAAGTTGCATTTGTAACCGACTTATCAAGTACACCATTTATATATAACTTATATGTCGATCCAGCTTTTTGATAAACGATATGATTCCAAGTGCCAATAAATACATTAGTATTAGATGTAGCGTTTAACAATACATTCCAGGAAGAAGCAGGAGCTCCGTTACCTATCCACATTGCATATTTATTGGAATTCCACCAATTTGAAGAAAAGCTTATTCCATTGTGAGGGGTAGAATTTAAAACAGAATAGGTTGATCCAACATTATTAGGATTCTGTTGATTATTTTGAAGTAACCAAAATGCTATTGTAAAATTGCTCCAGCCGTTATTCCAAAAACTGTGGTTAATAAAAATATTATCATTAATTCCATCGAAAGAATAAGCAGAATTCAAACTATTAAATCTATCGGTCGTAAGCGTTGCACCATTTACAGTTCCATGATTACCTTTCCCACTTTCATCGTTGGCATTACCATTAAATGGATACCAAGCTTTCAAACTATCTGTTGGAAGCCAAGATGGAATTTGAGCAAAAAAGTTGGAATTACAGAATAATACAATACAAACAAAACTTATTACTTTTTTCATTGAAAACATTTTGTGTAAAGTTAAAATAAATTAGGGACAATCAATAAGTACTTAAGCGTATAAAAACCAAATCTAACCTGTAAAACACTATCAAAAACAGAGATAACATACTTTACCATTATCTCATCAATCATTGGTGTAACACCTATCCAAAAAGTATTATGAAGAATATCCAATACATTCCTAAGTTCGCAAAGTTACTTAACTCCTTTTGATATTTTTATTTCAGCAATATTCCCTAAATAAAAATTTGATGTATTTTGCATACTACCCATGCATAGTGGTAATTGACTATTTTCAAAAGCCTCTGTTACCAATATGTTAGATTGTAGGCGATTATCTATATAACTAGAAATAGTTACTCCATCCACCTTAAAAGTCATTTTTGTTTGCTTGTTCAATTCAACATTGCATAAAACTCCTTTGCCTTTGAATCCAAATATGTACTGATTCGGATTATCTTTTTGTTGCTGAATTACAAAACCCTTATTGCCATCAAGATTAGACAATACAGCTCCTCCTGTATTAATGCCAGTAATACTGTTTGAAGGTGGTGTGAATAAAATATCAATAGTAAATGCATTACCTAATTGTAATGGGGTTACCTTGGCCTCACATAATTTCAAATTCTCTTCGCCATCTGTATTGGCATTAATATAAAAAACGGTGCTATCATCTTTAATTAACTTAGATTGATATTTACCAAACTCTCTTCTTTTATAATAATATAGTGATGGTAACCCTTCTATCGGATTAAGTTCGTAATATGCTGCAATGACATTTAAAAATTTCGTATCGAACGGCCGGTAAAACTGCGGTTCAACAAAAAGTTTTTTATTTTCATTTTTTATTTTTTCAATAATTTTTTCGTAATCTTTTTTAAAAAATAGTTCAACTCTACCGGGACTTGCAATAGAAGCGGTCTTTGACAAACCATGATGAATACCCTGATAATGATCGGCCGATAGAATATAAATTTTCTCTCCATCATCGCATAATTTATCAATTGCAAAGGCGGTGTTTTTAATTTGATTTTCTTCCGATTGCTGAATCACCTTACTTTTTTTATCATAAACCAAATCCCATAGCTTGGGCATACTTTTCAACAATTGAAATGGGGCAAAAGCAATAAAATAAAACGAAAGCAGAAATACCGGTATATATATTTTTTGATCCTTTATTATTGAAAATAATTTGTCAGTATAAATTGGCAATAAAATAAAAGCAGGAAAGTAGCAGCTATACAACTGCCAGTTATGACTTCTGCCTTGGTAGTAAATCAAACCTAGTGTACCTAAAAAGGTAACAACAAATACAGCACTAGAAAATTTCGATTTATTATTTTGCAAGAAACTATTTACAGTTATTACCCAACCTATACCATAAACAATAGCCACTAAAATCCATGGTTGCATACCAGTTGGCATTGGAAGCATTCCAAAACCAATAAAAGAAAAAGTAGATATGGTTTTAAATAGCATTGAAAAATCAGGACTAGCGCCATAAAAAAATCTAATAAAACAAGAATAAGTTAAAAATGCAGCTACTAATAACACAACTGCTTGTATAAAAATTAACCCTGTTTTAATTAAGGAAGTTTTGAAATCACTAATATTAAACTCATAATAAACATAATAGGCAATTAAAACTATAAAAGAAAACAAACCAAAATCGGGATTCCATAACACACCAAAAGCAAATAAATAAAACGAAAGAATTTTTATTGGGGTAATGTTCAATGCATTATTATTAAACAAGTTTTTAAACAGTTTCCCCTGATTTACTTTTTTTGCGTTATATATAACTACATACATAAATAATGTTAATGGCATAAGCCACCTGATTGGTGCACAAGAAAAACCAGAATAATAACTTAACGCAATGGCTTGAAACATATAAGTCATCGAAAAAAACAAGCAAAAACCCAATAATAGAATCAATTTATTCTCTATAACTTTGTTCATGAAGTATATCAAAAAACATAGACAGGAAAACAAAATAACCCCCATTGTCATAGTATAACTCAATATACTTAACCCGGCTAATTTTAAAATTGGCATTATAAAATGAGGGTATAAGCCGTAGGTGTTTACAAAGCCATCCACCAACAATGGCGAACCATTATAAACCTGTACCGTTGAATAAAAGTTAGCGCAAAAATTATATTTATTCTCATATGTGTATGGAAACTTAAAAGAAGAAATGAAAAATGTTATCAATGCTAATGAAACACAAAAAACAATTATTAGTTTATGTAAAACAGAATCAATTTTTCTTGTTAATTTTTTTATCGTTAAATAAGCAATAAGGGGAAATAAAATAAGGGAATAAAACAGTAAGTTCTTATATAAAAAAGTATCAATGAAAAAGAAATCAAAATTGGTTTTAGAAATATAATCGTGAGAGTTTAAAGGCGAGGCGTGCCAAGGATTGTCATTGGTAAAACAATAATATAAAAAATAACATGAAGCACCAATGTTAATTGCAGAGATTATATGAATAATATTATCTTTTAATTTAGTGGTGGTTTTAAAAAAATAATCAAAAGCAAAATACGTAACAAATAAAGTTAGTATGGTTAAGATGATTGTTCCCAAAAAAACAATTTTTTCCTTAGGCTCTGGTATAGCCTGAACTACCATTGGACTTATTAATATTTCTTTTGCCTTTTTAATTGCTTCATTGGAATTGTCCGGAGCAAACTTCGATAAGACTTTTATTGCGACCATGGATGCTAGAACACCTATCCATATCATTATTGAATATTTAAAGTACTCTTGCCTTAAATTTGTATTTGTTGATTTTGCCATTTTCCTATGAAAAAATTTAATTAAAATTATACTTAAAATGGATTTTCAATAATTGTAAAGGAATTTGCAAAAGATGTATCAGTTTTAAGTTTGAACCTTGTATTTCTTCCCATTGAGAAACCGAATGCTCATATAACACACTAGTAGTTTGCTCTTTTTGTTGATTCCGTAGCCTCAATAATATTTCGGTATCAAATAACCAACTTGTTAAAAAACCATCTCCACATACAAAAGGCACAATATCACTTTTCATAATTTTAGCCCCACATTGTGTATCATGTATTGGAAATTTTAAAATTAAACTGGCCAATGAAGCAAAAATTCTACCTAATAAAAGTCGGTGCGGTTTTCTATTAATTTTTGCTCCTAATCTTTTTATACGTGAACAAAATATGAGTAATAAATTGGGGTTCCGAAAGGCAATTTCTTTTAACCGACTCAACTCTGATAAAGGAGTTGCCAAGTCTGCATCAAAATAACCAATATATATAAATTGATTCATTTCATAACACTTAACCATCCCCAACCTTACTGCTTCGCCTTTGCCTTTGTTTTTTTCTAAACTCAAAAATTGCGAGTTTTGAGGTCGTGTTTTGCATATTTCCTGCAAAACTGACTCTGTAGAGTCAACACTACCATCGTTTACAAATAGAAAAAAAAAAGAATTTTCATGTTCCTCTAAGAAACGTTGAAAAGCCAATCTATTTATCCGTTTGGCTTCATTAAAACAAGGAACCACTATCGCTATTTTTTGCATGAAAAGTCTTTCTAGTTATTATTAAGTGTATATGAAACCAATTTACGTCTAAAAAAAATGAACCATTAAGTATCTATAATTTCAAAGTATAAAAATTAAATTATTTACCCGTTATTTTTGGCTCAATTTTTTTTGCAATAAATACATTTGTCAGATATATGGACTCATTATTAGGCAATAGCTTACTTAATCCTTTTCCAAACAAATTAATTAAGAATATTACACATTTTTTAAATAAGCCAATTTCATTACTCTTATACCTCACCTCTTTTTTCGAGAAATAAGTGAAGAATAATTGAGTATACGTTTCTATAAAAGTTCCAGATTTATAGCAAGAAACAACTTCGAAATTATTTTTTTCAAATTTATGATTCAATGCAAACATTGTATAGCGGGCATAGTCAAATGGAACCTCATGTTCGTTCCAAATGAATGGACAAGTGACAAATATTAATCCATTTGATTTGAGCACTCTATTAAACTCAATTAGCTTTTCATCCAAATCAAATAAATGCTCAAAAACTTCAGTACAAAGTATGTAGTCGAATTGTTCATTCTTAAAGGGAAGTTTTCCTCCATCATATAGCACATCAATTTGTTCATTTTGATGGGGATGTCCCTCATTTTCATAATCAAGCCCAATATACTCAGACACATTCATCAAGCTTTTATATGGCTTACCTCCGCAACCAAAATCTAACAGCCGCCCCCCTTTCACATATTTAGAAAAATCTAGAGCTGCTTGATACAACCCTTTTCTAGCAAAATAAAAAGGTGATGTTAATTTGGGATCTATAAACTCTGACATTCTATCAAGAAATAATTATATAGCCAAATGTAATAAATAATGGTCTTTAAAATTTATATTTATGGTATATTTATAAAAACACCCTTAATCAAATGCCAATTAATACACTTATTGCAAATGAAGACGCAACTATTGTTGATGAAATAAATGCAAATAAGTTAATCTCTAATTACAAAAAAAAATACAACCTGGATGTATCCTATTTATTTAAAGATACACCTAACGTGAAAATTTTAAAATGCAGCAAAACAGGGTTTCGTTTTTATTATCCCATAGAAGTTGAAGGTGATAATGAGTTTTATAAAAATTTATATTCTAACCACACATCTAATTTATATAAAACTGAAAAATGGGAATTTCTTGAAGTTGCGAAAATGATTTCTGCTAATTCTACTGTTTTAGATATTGGTTGTGGTGGGGGTGAATTTTTTAAATTTTTGGACGGTAAAAATTGTGAATGTTTTGGATTAGATAAAAGTGATTTTGCAGCTGAACTGTTACTATCTAAAGGCATTAAATTCAGTAAAGAGTCTATCGAAGATTTTTCAGAAAAAAATAAAGAAAAATTTGATTACATCACAGGATTTCAAATTTTAGAGCATGTAAAGAATCCCGGTACTTTTTTAACGTGTTTATGCAAAATGCTTAAAAAGGGAGGAACTCTTTTTATTGCAGTTCCAAACAATGAGCCCTATTTTTTGAAATACGACAAATACCATACCTTAAACTTACCACCCCACCATATGGGGCTTTGGAATGAAGAGAGCTTAACCAAAATGGCCCCATACTTTGGGCTAACATGTAAGACTATAAAATTTGAAGGTTTTGATTATGCCTTAGATTTCTTTAGTCGCAAAACGGGCATAAATAATACTGTAATTAGAGGACTACTGAAAAGTTTATTATCTCTTTTTTTCACGAACACATTGGGGAAGCGTACCGTGTTAGCCATTTATACCAAAAATTAATTTAAAAATGGGGACTAGATGTAATATAGGCTGTGCAACTGATAAAAATTATGCCCAACATCTAGGTATAATGATTTATAGTTTGTTAGTAAATACAAAAACTCCAACCAATTTCGATTTTTATATAGTTGATGGAGGTATTTCTAATGAGGACATTAAACGCTTTGAAGAAATTCAGAAGCAGTTTAATTGCAAAATGTACTTCTTGAAACCAGATAGAAAATATTTTGAAAAATTAAAGGTTTATGAAATATATAGCGAGGCTACGTACTACAGATATTTCTTGATGGATACTACTGCTGTAGAAAAAATGCTTTTTTTGGATTGCGATATGATTGTGGAAGGAGATGTAAGTGAGCTTTACGAAACAACCCTAAATGGGAATATCTTGTCAGCTGTTTTTGATCCCTTAGTGCCTAAAAAACATTTAGAAAAATTAAAACTAGAAAGCTATTTTAATGCGGGTTTGTTTTTAGTTGATTGTAAAAGATGGCAAAAGGAAAAAATATCACAAAGAGCATATCAATTTCAACTAGAAAATGAAAAAATGTTAGAGTTTCCTGATCAAGATTCTCTAAATATAGTTTTGAAAAATAATTGGCAAATGTTGTCCTTTAAGTGGAATGTTCTAGCAAAAGTAGGGTTAGTAAAATATGGACTAGGAAATCTAAACTGTAAATACGCTTCAAAAAAAGAGATAATTGAAATTTTCAATAACCCACAAATTATTCATTATGCAAATAGATTATTTAAACCTTGGAATTATTTAGATCCAACACCATACAAAAAAAACTATTTACATTATAAAAATCTATCACCATGGTCATCAGTGCCTCAATTTGGCAATTCTGCTTTGGGAATAATAAGTAGATTGAGTTTTTATGTATCCTTTACACTTAAATACTTTTTCAGGAATTTTAAATAGTAAAATTTTAGTTAACCTATGCAATATGGCAAAAAAAACGAAAAATAATCAACCTGCTAAACAATCAGCTACAACCAATACAGGAGCTTCGTCAAATATTAAAAAAAACAATTCAACGATAGAAGAGAAAGTATGTTTAGGACTGCTGGTTTGTCTAATTATTCTTATTTACATCATTCGTTCCAAATTCATTAACATCCCATTTGAGCGGGATGAAGGCAGTTATTGCTATAATGGCTTACAGCTAATTGATGGTAAAATTCCATATAAAGATTTCTACGAGATGAAATTTCCTGGTATTTTTTATTTATACGCTTTTGTGATTAAATTTTTTGGCGAAACAGTTCAAGGAGTTCATACCGGTTTTATGTGGATTAACATTTTATCGATAGTGTTTGTGTACTTGGCGTCTAGAAAAATGTTTAGTCCTATTGCAGGAATTATTTCTGCTACAACAATGGCATTCGTCTCATTAACGCCTAGTTTAAGCGGTTTTACAACTCAATCAGAACATGGTGTTGCATTATTTATAAGCTTAGGTTTGTTACTATACGCTTATGCTCGAAGCAAAAATCATTTTTTATTCTATTTATTTGCAGGTGCATGTATGGCAATGGCTGTAATGATTAAAACTACAAGCATTTTTATGGCAGTTTGGGGTGGAATAATAATAGTTACAGAGTTTCTGTTTGAAAAGGAAAAGAAGTACAAATATTTTTTTAAAAATATTGCAGCATATTCAGTTGGAGGCTTTTTAATAGTTGGAATTTTCTTTTTAATTATAATAGTAAAAGGAGGCTTAAACGAAATGCTGTATTGGACTTTCGAATACTCAAAAAAATACACCCAACTAATGCCTTTTGAAGAAGGAGTTAAATACTTTAAATACACTCGAGATGCTATATTACAGAATCATAAGTTTTTTTGGTATCATTCGATATTAGCTTTGGCAGTTTGTTTATTTCGCTTTATACCTTACCAATTAAAAGCTTTTGGAATTACATTATTGGCTTGTTCATTTTTAACAATAGTTCCTGGTTATTTCTTTTACGGACATTATTGGATACAGGTTGTGCCTGGATTAGCTGTTGTTGCGGGACTAACATATCATTGTATAAAAACTGCTTTTGAAAAATTAAAACTTGGCAAGTTCAGTATAAAATATATTTACTTGACAGTTTTCGGAATTCTAGTTTTTAATCATACCAAAGCACAAAAATCATATTATTTTCATCCCAATTACGAATTAATTCTAAGGCAAACCTATGGAAATAATCCATTTCCAGAGGCAATGAAGATTGGTGATTTCATAAACGCCAATACCAAACCTGAGGATAACATAGTGCTTCTTGGATCTGAACCAGAAATTTATTTTTACACAAAAAAAAGATGTCCATCTCGTCACTTTTATTTTACGGCACTTGTAACAAATGTGCCGGAACATAAAGAATGGCAAAGGCAATTTGTAAAAGATACAGAAAAAGCAAATCCCAAATATTTGGTTTATTTCGACCATCAAATCTCATTAATGGTTCAACCAAATGTAGATCATTATGTTTTTGAATGGGCTAATGAATATGTAACAAAAAACTACAAATTGGTTGGTTTGATAGATATGACAGATGGTCAGAGAAGTAAGTATTTATTTGGAAATGAAATTGGAAATTATCAGCCATCACCAGGAACTAATATTTTTATATATGAAAGGAATAATTAAAACTGATGTGATTTAATCGTTGATTATTTCTTTCAATACAGTAGAAATGTTTTCTATATCAAGGCCCGATTCTTTTTGATGAAACCCTTGATCTCCATACCTTTTACTTAGATAACCTTTTGCACAAAGAGACTTAAAAACTTTTAACTGTATGCCTTTTTTTAAAATTTCAACGGAAAGTTGTTGAGCTAAACCACCAACACTTACATGCTCTTCCACTACTACAAGTTTGCCTGTGGATGAAAATAAACTCTCTACTTCTGTAGTAAATTCGAGAGGAAGAGAATTACATGTTAAAAGATTTACACGATTTTGAATATTATTCTGCTGAATGGCCTTAATAGCATTATCCACAACAGGTCCCATGGCAACAATCGTAACTTCCGCTTTCTGATTAAAAAGTAAAACATTAAAACTTCCATAGTACTTGTTATCAAAAGGGTTTTCATTCCCTAACCCGAGTCTTAGGTAGGCCGGTCTTGAATTTTTTATAATTGCATTTAAAATAGACCGCACATCTCCAGTAAATGCAGGAACCCAACAAGTATTATTAGGAAGTCCACTTAAACAGGCAATGTCCTCAATAGCGTGATGCGAGGATCCCATAATACCATAACCATAACCTCCTCCATTACCAACTATAAATACAGGTAGGTTATGAAAACAAACATCGTTACGAAACTGCTCTAAACAACGATAAACAATAAATGGAGCAATGCTATAACAGAATACCTTATAGCCTTTATAAGCCATGCCAGCCGCCATACTTATCATGTTTTGTTCGGCAACACCTGCATTTATAAATTGTTTAGGAAATTTATTTTGTAAATTTTCTAGCGCATTGAACCCAAGGTCTCCTGTTATAAAAACGACTTTTTCATCTTCCGATAATATCTTTTCAATATGAATAGAAAATGTTTTTCTCACAACTTTTAATTATTTATTTGCAACAATGAATATAGATTGAGACATACGGTTTATACCAAATATCTTTTCAGCTATATTACCAATAAAAATTACAGACTTAATCAAGAAAACTGGAATAATTGGAAGCAAGAAATCCTTGTAACTTACTTTAATATTTTGGAACCCAGCTGTTTTAAGTTTGTTCTGAATAAATTTGCGTGTAAATGCCATTTCATCAGGCTCAAGATGAGCAAGTTTTCTAAAATATGGGAACGAAAAAATTACATAACAGTATGGGTTTTTTAAATTGGGTTCAAGAAAAATCATTTTGCCATTTGGTTTTAGCAAAAAACGAATGTTCTTCAAAGCTTCATCAAGATTATAATATAAGTGGTGTAAAATACCATTGCCTATTATGTAATCAAATTGTTTTCCTTGTAGTGTTTCAGGTTTATTAAAATTCAACACTTCAAAAGATAAATTAGGCAAAATGTATTTTTCTTTTGCTTCTTCTATAAAAGGTATACACAAATCTGTACCTAAAACTTTTGCACTGGAAGTTGACGCTATTAAATTTGAAATTTCTCCAGTACCGCAACCAATTTCAAGAACATCTACATTCTTTGTTAATTCCATTTCATCCATCATAATCTGGCATCTTCTTTTAGTTCTGATCACCAATGTTTTTGATGGAGCAAAACCTTGATTATAGCCTCTATCATCTTTTATTGAAAACATACAACGTTATTTTTTAGCTTTTTAAATACGATAATTAATCATTTTTTAACTGCTGAGAAATAAATGTATTTATTTCCTCATTGGTATTATAACGTTTATCTCCTTTACGAATAGTTGTACGAATAAATTTGGGTCGTTTTTTTGTCTCTTCAAATATTTTGCTGATGTACTCTCCTATGAATGACATTGCAAGTAATTGAACACCTCCAAAAAAAAGCACTAATACAATTATTGTTGTTATACCATGTGGTATATTAGGATACAACAACCTTGCTATAATTTGAAATATAGCTGCTACAAAAGCTACGGCAGTGCAAATAAATCCCAAATAGCTCATAAACTCAAGAGGTGCAAAGCTAAAAGAGAATATGGCCTTTTTTGCCCACCAGAAATTTTTCCTCCAATTGTTAGTCGATACTCCAAACATCCTTTCAGGTCTAACATAATCAACCCCAGTTTGCTTAAACCCTACCCAGGCTCGCAACCCTCTCAAAAATTGATCTGTTTCAGGCAAAGCCACTAATTGCTTAACAGCCTTTCTATTTATCAAAGAAAAATCCCCAGCATCCAAAGGTATTTTTACGTAGGATAATTTACTGAAAAGACGATAGAAAAGTTTATAAAAAAAGTTAAGTAACAATGATGTTTCCCTCTTAACCCTTCTTCCATAAACAATATCATACCCCTCTTGCCATTTTTTAATAAATGCAGGTATAACTTCAGGAGGATCTTGCAAGTCACCATCCATAAGCACTACAGCGTCTCCTGTGGCAATCTCCATTCCACTTAAAAATGCCGACTGGGAACCGAAATTTCGCGAATGAGTTATTGCAACAACATTAGAATCTTTATTGCAAATTTCTTCCAACACTTCCAATGTATTATCCGGAGAACAATCATTCACAAAAATAATTTCATAACGAACTTTTACATCATTAAACGTCTTCACTAAACGCTCATACATAAAAGGGATTGCTTGTGCATCTTTATAACATGCAATAATTGCACTAATTACGGGGTTGAGTTGCGGTTTTTCAAATGCGGGAATAATTTCATTTTCATAATTGATTTTCTCCTGCCATTCGTATGTTTTTCTTAAACCATCTACCAATGACACTTTTGCTTTCCAGTGTAAAAGTAAGTTGGCTTGAGAAGGATTACCATACCATTCTGCCAGATCCCATTTCCTGTTTTCCATACTTCCCCAAACAGGAACAGTATTAACAGCAAATGTCTTTATTGCTGTATCTACAAGATCACGCATCGTTATTTTTTCTCCACTCGCAATATTAAAAGACTTACCAGAGGTTTCTCGATTTATATTGTTTGCAGCACAGATAAATGCTTCAACGGCATCGGAGATATAAACAAAATCCCTGCTTATATCAGGCGATACAAAAGGAGGGAGTTTTTTCTGACGAACATTTTCAATAAGCCTAGGTATTAACCTGTCTGGTTCTTCCCAATCTCCATAAATAGAATATAAACGAAGATTGACAGTAGGTATATGATGGACTTTTGAATAAAATTGAACTAGATAACTTGCAGAGACCTTTGAAACCGCATAATGGCTATTGGGCATAACCTCATCCTTTTCGGTTGGTGCTGCGCTATTATATCCATATTCCGAACTACTCCCGGCATGCACATAGGTAATTTCAGAAGTACAATTTTCTAATACATTAACTGTGCCAATCACATTTGTGTCATAAATCAAACCAACATTCGACTGCTTTGAGTATGCACCGTATGCGGCTAGATTGAATATAGTTTTGGGTTGATATTCATTAAATGCTTTAGTTACAGATAAAGAGGATAATATATCACAATGTATAATATTGCCAAATGGAACATTAAGCAATTTCAACCTCCATGCTTTCGTTGAGTCGTGAGTAATTGCAAAGCAATCTTTTCTGACTTTAAAAATAGTGTCGAAAAGATTAGCTCCTATAAAACCACTGGCGCCAAAAACAAAAATAGGACCATTTAATTGCTTTATTTTTTCTTCAACGCTCATTTTTTAGGTAACTATTGTTAATTTCGCTTTGTGCTTGTTTGTATTGCAGCTCATTCATTGGTAAATAGTGCCATTCCATTTTATTTTCCATATAGCTTACCCCTTTACCTTTTGTTGTATTTGCAATGATCACTTTTGGGGTATCATTGGTTGATTTTTTTAGAATTTCGATAGTGTCAACAATGACATCAATATCGTGTCCATCAATTTCAGCGCATTCGAAACCGAGTGCTTCCCACTTTTCCTTTGATGCCGAATCTCCAAGTATATCTATAGTATTTCCAAATCCTTGTATTTTGTTTTTGTCTATTAACACAATTAAATTATTAAGTTTATGTTGTACTGCAAAATGCGCTGCTTCCCATGTTGTGCCCTCATTGGTTTCTCCATCTGACATTAAAACATACACCCACGCCTTATTATTTAAAAGCACATTCGATTTAGCTATTCCACAAGCAATTGGGAAACCATGGCCTAATGAACCTGTTGCAAATGGAATTGATTTAAAAGCATTTGGAGCAGGATGAGCTGGCAACAACGTGCCATTTTTATAAAATGTTTTTAATAATTCGTCTGATATCTCTCCTATGTGATTTAATGAAGTATACAAAGCAGCGGCAGCATGTCCTTTTGAAAGAATAAAATCATCCTTTTCTTTCTTATGGTGAATCATACACGCAATCAACAAATCAATACAACTCAATGAACAGCCAATATGACCAGCTTTTGCCAGAAAATACATTTCTAATATTTTTAAGCGCAAATTGCCTTGTAATGATTTATAATTTAACGTTCCCAAGAACTACACTTTTTGATTATTACTGCAAGCAAAACTATAAATTTATCGATATAATATACAATATTTTGACAACTTAAGGACTTCCACAAAAACGGTTGAAGGAATTCTAAACTGTTGAATGAGTTGATTATCGAATATTCAATACATATATTCTTATCCAAATAACCTATAAAATTTGTATCATTACGACACTAAATTCTATACCATGTCTTTGACAACTAATTTTAAAATAGCACAGGATGTTTTGAAGGATTTTTCTACTCCTGAAAATTTCAAAAAAATTGAACTAGCTGCCTCTTGGATTATTGAAACTTTAAAAAAAGATGGAAAAGTTATTAGTTGTGGTAATGGTGGATCTATGTGCGATGCTATGCACTTTGCAGAAGAAATGACAGGAAGATATCAAAAAAACAGACCTGCATTAGCGGCAGTTTCTATATCTGATCCCTCACATATAACTTGCGTTGCCAATGATTACGGCTATGAATTTATTTTCTCTAGATATGTCGATTCTGTTGGCAGAACAGGCGATTTATTGTTAGCCATAAGCACAAGTGGTAATAGTGAAAATGTTATTAAAGCAATAGAAAGCGCAAAAGCAAAAAACATTAAAACCATTGCCCTAACGGGAAAAGATGGGGGAAAGATTGCTTCATTAGTAGATCTTGAAATTAGAGTTCCTTATGCAGGATTTGCTGATAGAATTCAGGAAATACATATTAAAATAATTCACAATCTTATTCAGTTGGTGGAACAAGCTATCTATCCTGAATTGTGTAAATAATGAATGCTAGTTCAGATATTCCTGTAATTATACTTGCCGGAGGAAAAGGTACGCGTATAAAGCATCTATTGGGCGATTTGCCTAAACCAATGTACCCCGTTTTTGAGATTCCTTTTTTAGATTATGTAATATCATATTTAAAAAAATTTGGCTTGTCTAAATTTATTATTTCCTCAGGGTACCAATCGGAAATAATAGAACAACACTACAAAAACAAACCTAATATACTTGTAATTAAAGAAGAAGAAGCCTTGGGCACAGGTGGAGCTATCATGCATTGCATGCAAAAGGATAATTCTTCTGAAAACTATTTAGCATTAAATGGTGACACCTTGTTTCTAATTGACTTTAGCAAATTTTTAAACTTCTCGCTTATTTCAATGCGCACGTGTATTGCATTAAAAAAAAATCAAGACACTGCAAGATATGGAAGCATTGCGCTAAACACAGAGAGTACGATTATTTCGTTTAGCGAAAAAAACACAAGTAATGTAGAGGAACTAAAATTGATAAACGGAGGCATCTACTTTTTAAATAAAAAAGAAATTGAAAATTTAGACTTGCCTAAAATTAACAGTCTCGAAGTAGATGTGTTTCCTCAATTAGTTTCAAAAAGAACTCTAATGGGCTATTCACAAGATTTTAATGCTGAATTTATCGATATAGGAACACCTGAAACCCTTTACCAGGTAGAGGAGTTTATCTCAAAACATAAACTACAAATAAATTAAGTTTAATTTGTGTATTTTTAAATAACACAAATTAAAAATGATTATATCTAAAACTCCTTTACGTATAAGCTTCTTTGGAGGTGGTACAGATTACCCGGATTATGTTTTTAAACATGGAGGTATGGTGCTATCTACCACCATTGATAAATATATTTATATCACATTAGACAAAATAAATCCATTAAGCGAAGTAAAGTATAAGATTGCTTATTCCAAATTAGAGTCTTGCAATACACTGGATGAAATCCAACACCCTTCCGTACGTGAATGCCTTAGATTTGTTGGCATAACAGAAGGAATTGAAATTCACATCATGAACGACCTTCCTGCAAAAACAGGATTAGGAGCATCTTCAACATTTACTGTTGGCTTGCTGAATGCATTATATACCTACACCAACAAAAAAGTAAGCAAAGAGCAGTTAGCCAAAGACGCCATTTATGTAGAGCAAAAACTTATTGGCGAAAAAGTAGGCCTGCAAGATCAAGCTGCTGCTGCAATTGGGGGCTTTAACAAAATCACCTTTGAACAAAATGGAGATATTAAATCCACCCCATTAAATTTAGACCAGTCTAAATCTAACGAGCTACAAAACAACTTATTATTATTTTACACAGGAGTGCAGCGCTTTGCAGAGGACATTTTAAACGAGCAAATAAGTAAAACAAAAGAAGGATCTATCAACACGGACCTTTCTGCTATAAAGCATATGGTGGACAAAGGACATCAATTGCTTACCCAAAACCAACATGCCAATTTTGGAAAACTGTTGCACGAAGCATGGATTTCAAAAAAGAAACTATCTTCTGCTATTTCGAGCAATGCACTAGACAACATGTATGATTTAGCAATGCAAGCAGGTGCTTTAGGAGGAAAACTGCTTGGTGCAGGAGGTGGAGGTTTTTTTGTTTTTTATGTAGAACCTAAAAATCATGCACAAGTAAGAACAGCACTTAAAGAGTATCAAGAAATACCTTTTAGATTTGACACGCATGGCTCACAAATTATCTATCAATAAGAAAAAAAGTCATTATGCTAAACAAGGCTATTTTTCTGGATAGAGATGGTGTAATAAACCACGAAAACGGATACACAACTAGTTTATCTGAATTTAAAATTTTGCCGGACGTGCTATTGAATTTAAAAAAATGGCAAGAATTAGGCTATTTACTTTTTATCATTTCTAATCAAGGAGGAATAAGTAAAGGGTTGTTCACACAACAGGAATTAGAAAAGATGCATACATTTTTTTTAGACGAGTCTAAAAAAGCAGGAGTATCAATTTCTGAAATTTATTATTGTATGCATCATCCGCAATCCAACTCGGGTAAATGTATTTGTAGAAAACCAGATTCGGTTATGTTAGAGAAAGCAATTGCTCGATTTTCTATTGACCCTAAACAATCCTATTTTATTGGAGATAAAGATACTGACATGCAAGCAGCTCAAAAGGCGGGAATAAAAGGCATTTTGGTTCCAATCAATGATTCATTAAATAAAATTAACATTCACTAACTACTCACTCCTATCTCAAATGCTAGCATCTATTCTTTTCGAAATTATTGGCTATACAGCGGCAACATTAACTACCATTGCATTCCTACCCCAACTCGTACGCATCATAAAAACACGTTCAACAAAAGATGTATCGTGGGGAATGTATTTTATAATGCTTACCGGTGTTGGTCTTTGGCTTACCTATGGTTTACTTATACAAGCCTGGCCAATTATTTTTGCCAACACTATTACTATTGTTTTAGTTGGTGCTATTCTATATATAAAATGGAGTGTGGAGAAAAAAAAATAACCTTCTCTATTCTTCGTGCCCTTTGCCCTGCAACGCTTGTTTAGGAGGATAGATAGTATCCAAAGGAGTTGTATCAAAAGTATCAATCTCTACCAATTTATCTAAATCTGGTTGCCCCGCATTTACCCATGCGGTGTACCAATAGCTACCTACCATTAAAATAGCCTCGCGCATTCTTCGTTCTACCATACCGTTCAACATTCTGTCGTATTCATTCGCATACTCAATTGAGTACACTTTTACATTTTTTGCTCCGCGTGTTTCGTAAGAATATTTTTTATCTGAATCAAACCTAGAATTTAGACTCGCCTCAAAATTCAATACCGAGTCTTTTGCAGCAAAACTAGCCCTTACAATTTGCCATGCTGTATATTGCGATTTATCTATGTATTTAGCCCTACCTACAAAGTAGTCGTATTCATTACCTTTCAGCTCAGGAATACGCGACTCCCAAAAGCCATGTATGCCCTTTTGGTTAGTTAATTGTCCATTGTAATTTTTGGTAGTATGTAATGGAACATGCGCATCTGCAACATAGTGACCAATATCAGCAGAATAACGAAGAATTTTATTGATATTATTTTCTTTAAAGGCAAACGTTAACCTTCCTAACATTACCTGAATATGCCATGGCACAATACCATGAGCCTTCAGGGAGTCTTCTGAATATTTAACAACAGCTTTCTCCCACAACATTGGAATACTGTCAAAAGGATGATCTCCATATCTATCTATATCAATAAAATGACGTGGAGCTTCTTGTTCGTCAATACTTCTTCGACTATCAGCATCTACAGCATGCTCCGTAATAAAATCAATATGTTTTTTGTAGAACCCAATCATAGCCGGAGGAAGTGTAAACACAGCCATGTTGTTAATTTTTTTGTGTCCATAAAATCCCCACGAACTAATTTTAGGCGAGTCTAAAATTGTGAATAATATGAATAGAAAAGAAAGTACAACTGTTTTTTTCACAACATTAAGATAGAACAAACTAACATTTATAGCAATATCCCACTCTTACACCAAACCTTTTCTCGAAACAAAAAAAATTGTACATTTATATAATTGAAAAAAATAATTTCCATATTTCTCTTACTTCAATTCTTAACAAATCAAACATTTGCAGAAGAATTGGTTAAGCTGCCTACTTTATTTATTCATTTTAACCATCACGCTCAAGAACATAAAGATGTAACAGGTTTTTACGACTTCTTAAAAAAACATTATTCTCAAAAAGACCAAGAACATGAACAACATGATAAGAATGAGCATGGTAATATGCCGTTTAATCATGATTCAAACTCCTGCATAAGCTCGCATAGCCCAATTAGTGCTTATTTACCAATTACCTTAAGTACGTCCTTCTTAAACAACATTGTTGTCGATCAAAAATATTATTTAACAGACGATCAGATAAAAGATTCTTGCTTTTATTCTATTTGGCAACCGCCAAAACTTGGCTAGTCCTCTTTTCTAATAAACCAATTAGATAATACCTATCTAATTTACCTCACACAATTAGTAATGCTAATAGTGGCATTTTGCCATAAATATTAATTACAAGTATATGTTAAACAAAATCATATTGTTTTCTATTAAAAACAAAATAATAGTTGGGCTTTTTACTATTGCACTCATTATTTGGGGAAGCTACTCTGTTACTCAACTACCTATTGATGCTGTACCAGATATTACCAATAACCAAGTTCAAGTAATCACAACATCTCCATCTTTGGCAGCAGAGGAAATAGAACGTCTTGTAACATTTCCTGTAGAACAAACAATGGCTACCATTCCTGGAATTGAAGAGATACGTTCCTTTTCCAGATTTGGCTTATCGGTCGTAACCATCGTATTTAAAGACGACATTGATATTTATTGGTCAAGACAACAAGTAAACGAGCGGCTAAACCAAGCCAAATCACTCATTCCAAATGGCACCGGTAGTCCTGAGCTAGCGCCACTCACATCGGGGTTGGGAGAGATATATCAATACGTATTGCACACACAACCAGGCTTTGAAAAAAAATACAGTGCGATGGATTTAAGAACTATTCAAGACTGGATTGTTCGCAGACAACTACTAGGAACAGAAGGAGTTGCAGATGTAAGTAGTTTTGGAGGGTATGTAAAACAATACGAAATTGCTCTAAACCCAGACAAGCTAAGAAGCATGAACATTAGCATTGGAGAGGTATTTAAAGCACTTCAAAAAAACAATCAAAACATTGGCGGTGCATATATCGACAAAAAGCCAAACGCCTATTTTATAAGAAGCGAAGGTTTAATAGGCAGCATAGAAGACATTGAAAAAATAGTGGTAAAAAACAATAATAATGGTACTCCTATCCTCATTAGTAATATTGCGTCAATTAACTACGGCCACGCTACACGTTACGGTGCAATGACTCGCAATAATGAAGGCGAGGTAGTTGGAGCAATTGTAATGATGCTCAAAGGAGCTAACTCTTCGAAAGTAATTAGCAATGTAAAAGAGCGAATCAAGCAAATTGAAAAAACATTGCCAGAAGGAGTTGTAATAGAGCCATTCTTAGACCGAACCAAACTAGTAAACAATGCAATTCATACTGTATCAAAAAATTTAGCAGAAGGCGCTCTCATTGTAATTTTCGTGCTGGTCTTATTACTTGGAAATTTTAGAGCAGGATTAGTTGTTGCTTCTGTTATTCCGTTAGCTATGCTATTTGCAATTGCCATGATGAATTTATTTGGTGTATCGGGAAACCTGATGAGCTTAGGCGCAATTGACTTTGGTTTAATAATTGATGGCGCAGTAATCATAGTTGAAGCAACGCTACATACAATTACGTCAAAAAAATTAAACAAACGGCTTACGCAAACAGAACTAGATACAGAAGTGTACGAGTCGGCTTCTAAAATGAGTAAATCGGCCGTATTTGGAGAGATCATTATACTTATCGTATATCTCCCTATACTAGCGTTGGTTGGCATAGAAGGAAAGATGTTTAAACCAATGGCGCAAACAGTTTCGTTTGCAATTACCGGAGCATTTATACTATCGCTTACTTATGTCCCAATGATATCGACTTTATTCTTAAGTAAAAATCAAACAAATGCAGCTACAATATCCGATCGCATAATGATATTTATTCAGCGTATTTACTTGCCAATAATTAATCTAGCCTTAAAAAGAAAAATACTCGTTGTGACAACGGCAGGTATTCTGCTTATTGGGAGTTTTTTTGTATTTATAGGATTGGGAGGTGAATTTATCCCCACATTAGATGAAGGTGATTTTGCAGTAGAAACTAGAATATTAACCGGAAGCTCGATTTCTCAAACAATTGAAACCTCCTTAAAAGCTGCAAAAATATTGAAAGATCAATTTCCGGAAGTAAAGGAGGTAATTGGAAAAATAGGCACAAGCGAAATACCAACTGATCCAATGCCTGTAGAAGCCTGCGATTTAATTATTGTGCTTAAAGATAAAGAGGAATGGATATCAGCAGACAATCGAGAAGAGTTGGCAGAAAAAATGTCGAAAGCTCTGAACAGTTTAGCAGGCGTAACATTCAGCTTTCAACAACCTATTCAAATGCGATTCAATGAACTAATGACAGGAGCTAAACAAGATGTTCTAATAAAAATTTACGGTGAAGATTTAAATACTCTTTCTAATTATGCCACTAAAATTGGCAAGCTATGTTCCACGATAGAAGGAGCTCAGGACATTTACATAGAACAAGTAACTGGTCAGCAACAAATTGTAATAAAATTTGACAGAGATAGAATTGCTCAGTTTGGCTTAAACATTGAAGACGTGAATCAAGTAATAAAGACGGCATTTGCCGGAGAAAGCGCAGGACTTGTATATGAAGGTGAAAAAAGATTCGAGGCTATTGTTCGGTTAGAAAAAGAAAATCGACAAAGTATAGACGATATACGAAATCTATTTGTGAGCGCGCCTAGCGGGAATCAAATACCCTTATCACAATTGGCATCGGTGGAATTTAAAATTAGTCCAAACCAAATACAACGTGATGATGCAAAACGAAGAATCACAGTTGGTTTTAATGTTCGAGGTAGAGATGTGGAAAGCGTAGTAAATCAGGTAAAAGAAAAAATTGATTCAAAAATTAATTTTAGTCCAGGATACTATCCAACCTATGGTGGAGCATTCAAAAATTTACTAGAGGCACGAAAACGACTATCAATAGCATTTCCAGTAGCACTGCTTCTCATATTTATACTATTGTATTTCACATTCAATTCTATTAAACAAAGTTTACTCATTTATACAGCCATACCCTTGTCAGCAATAGGAGGCATAGTGGCACTTTGGATACGAGGCATGCCGTTCAGCATCTCGGCAGGTGTAGGATTCATTGCACTATTCGGAGTAGCGGTATTAAATGGTATTGTGCTCATTGCAGAGTTTAACAATTTAAAAACAAGAGGTATGACAAATATACAAGAGATTATTTTAAAAGGAACTGCAACAAGATTGCGTCCCGTAATTATGACAGCCATGGTGGCATCATTAGGCTTTCTACCTATGGCACTTTCCCATGGATCAGGAGCTGAAGTTCAAAAACCGCTCGCCACAGTAGTCATTGGAGGTTTAATTTCTGCAACTCTATTAACATTATTGGTACTTCCTGTTTTATACTTTCTTATGGAAAGTGTAAAAAAAGACAAAAAAAGAATTCCATCCGTTACACTCTTATGTATTCTACTGGTGGGTGTACCAATATTTAGCAGAGCGCAAAGTAACACCTCTGCAATTACAATTGAGCAAGCAATTGCAGAAGCACTAAAAAACAATGGCAACTTAAAAGCAGCAAGCTACGAAGTAGAATATAATAAAAAGCTTAAGCAAACAGCTACTGAAATAGGTAAAACAAATTTTAATCTAATGCACGGTCAATACAATTCCATAAACATAGATAACAACATTTCGATCAATCAAACTATTCCATTCCCTTCATTATTTATACATGAAGCCAAGCTATACAAGGAAATGACAAAAAGTAGTGAACTGAAATTACAAGTCACTCAAAACGAAATAATACACCAACTAAAATCAACGTATTATCATTTACAATTTCTAAACTCGGAACAATCTCTACTACAAAGTCAGGATAGCATATTTCAATCTTTTTACAAAGCATGCGAAGCTCGATTTAGAATAGGAGAAAGCAATTTATTAGAAAAGACAACTGCAGAAACACAATTGTTGGAGGTTAAAAATTTGTTGCTCCAGAATCAATCCAACATCAAAATATATTTACACAGGCTTCAATCATTAATAAACACTCCAAATGCTGTAAAACCAATCAATTCGGAAATTAAGAAACTTGAGTTAAATATACCATCCGACAGCAGTAACTACATACAAAACCCTTCACTTAAATACGTAAAACAGCAAATTGAAGTATGCAACAGGCAAGCAAAGCTAGAAATGGCCGCCACACTGCCCGATTTTAATATTGGGTATTTTAATCAATCATTAATTGGCTATCAAAATACTACCGGAACTGATCAATATTTCAATGCATCTAAACGTTTTATTGGAGTACAATTAGGTGTTTCAATTCCAATATGGATTGTCCCACCATTAGCAAAAGCAAAAGCCGCCAAAATAAATAAGTCTGTTACAGAAAATAATTATGAGCAGTACCAATCAACTGTAAAATCGGAATACAATCAAGCAATAGAAGACTTCTTAAAAAATAAAAACACCCTCTATTATTACGAAACCAGCGCACTTTCAAATGCAAACCTAATTATAAGCCAAGCAGGCATAGGTTTTGCAAATGGAGATATCGGCTATATAGAGTATTTGCAAGCCTTAAAAAATGCATTACTTATAAAAGGGAATTACCTGCAATGTTTAAATCAATACAATCAAAGCATCATAACCATAGAATATTTATTAGGAAAAAATTAAAAAAAGATACATTATGAAAACAATAATTAGCAAATATAAATACACAGTAATAGTTGTTATAAGCGCACTATTTATAGCATGTGAAAAAAAAGCGATTCCTACAGAAGAAACAACTCCCACCCAACAAGAAAGTGACATAGTGGAATTGACAGAAGAACAATACAAAAATGCAGACATAAAAATCGATACTTTTGAAATGAAATCAATTAGCGGAACCATTAAAGCAAATGGAATACTGGATGTACCACCACAAAATTTAGTTAGTATTTCCGCTCCAATAGAAGGCTTCTTAAAAACCACCGAACTGTTGCAAGGAATGAAAGTAACAAAAGGGCAAGTAATTGCCGTACTTCAAAACATGGAATACATTCAGCTACAGCAGGATTATAAAGATGCACAAAGTCAATTGGAATTTTTAGAATCAGAATACAAAAGACAAGAAGAATTAGGAAAAGAAAACATCAACTCAAAAAAAATAGCGCTACAAGCAAAAACACAATACCAAAGCATGCTTGCAAAATGGAGTGGATTAAAATCAAAGCTTTCATTACTAAATATAAATCCCGAACAAATCAAAACAGGAGAATTTCAAAGTACGATAACCCTTACAGCTCCAATAAACGGATATGTTACACAAGTAAATGTAAATATTGGAATGTATGTTACGCCAGCAGATATTATGTTTAAAATTGTAGATACAGAACACCTACATGCAGAAATAACAGTATTTGAAAAAGATGTTATGAAGTTAAAAATTGGACAAAAAGTACGCTTTACCTTGGCCAACGAAACGAAAGAACGCCTTGCAACTGTTTATCTAATTGGAAGGGAAATTGGAGAAGATAGAACTGTTCGTGTTCATTGTCACTTAGATAAAGAAGACAAGGAACTATTACCAGGTATGTATTTAAAAGCGTATATCGAAACCAACCAGCAAAATGTAACTGCTTTACCAGAAAGAGCTATTATAAATTTTGAAGACAAAAATTACATTTTTGTATGCCAACCAAAGGAAAATAAAAATATGTATCGTTTTAAAATGACTACAATTTCTACTGGTATAACTGAATCAGGATACACAGAAGTAATTCTTCCTCAAACATTAAATAAAGACAGCAAAATAGCAACAAATGGAGCGTATCATCTGCTCTCAAAAATCAAAAATAGTGAAGCAGAATAAATTGTAATTAATAAAGCTACTTATATAAATTATACCTAAACCCTCCAAAGCCTCTAATTCCTTGAATTGGAGCATAATTGTAGGTTGGGTCAAAAGTGTAATTATTAGGATTATCTATACTAACATATTTATCAAATGGATCGAATGGTCGAATGATAGGATGTTTTGGAATAAAATTGAAAATATTTTTAAGCCCAGCAAAAATTTCAAATTTACTAGTTAGTTTCTTTGTAAACTGAATGTTTTGAATAGTGTGCCAAGGAGACTCTTCCGGTCTGAAATCATTTGGCAATAAAGGTAAGCGCATTGGACTTTTTACAATACCTGTATAATCAACAGTAACGCCAAGTGATTTAAAAGTATAACTAATTGTAAAATTTCCGGAAACAAGAGGAGTAAATAATTGATTAAAACGCACTAAAGAATTGGTAGAATCTGCTTGCATCAAGTAAGATTTCATAATAGTGGCGCCCAACAAACACTTAAATCCATTGGTCATACTCCAATCAATAGAAAAATTAGCTCCATTAGAAATACCATACCCGTCTAGGTTAGCATAAATAATTTTATTGGCATCTGTAAAATAATCGGGAACTATCTTATTAGCAAAATAGGTATAAAACAAACCTGCATCTAAATTCAAATAACCAGACTTCAAGACAAAAGTGGATGTGTAATTTAAATTTGCATTCCATGATTTCTCAGGACTCAAATTTTCCTTTATCACCACTTGCCTAGAACCTGTAAGGGCTGCATGATCTTCGGTAAATACGTTTACTACTCTAAATCCATTTCCAACAGAAACTCTTAACGTATTTACATCATTCAACTTTTGCTTGAGGGCCAATCGAGGTGAAACAATTAGCCCATGTACTGAATTATAATCAATTCTGCTACCAACAAGTATAGTAGTTGATTTTACTTTATGCTCATACTGTATAAATACACCAGGCATAAAAATTCGTTGCGGATTATTTGAAAATTTAGACGAGTCTAAATTACGTTGTGTTGCAACAGTATTATCATCATAAAAAGTAAAACGCATAGGAAAACCAAGCAATATCTTTCCATTGCTACCAACTTTTCTATCGTTCAACGACTGCAAAAAAGCTATGTTTTGATTTGCCATATAGGGCACAAAACCATAAAAAGAATTTTGTTTGTGAGCCGTAAACGAATATTGAAGAAAACTATTCCACTTAGTAATTGGCAACTGATAATTTCCCAATACCTCTATCCTATTGGTATAAATAGACTCTCCATAAATACTATCCGTGCCCCTAAAAGATTTGTTCCAGTTTAACTCTCCACCAAACCTATCTTCGTAAATATATCTAATAGCAACAGTTGCAGCATAGTTATTCTTTCTTACAAACGACAATTTATTAAAAACAGAAATTCTATTTTGTAGTGTTATATCTGTAAATCCATCCTTATTTACATCTACCCTATTCGATAGATTAAAATAATTCACACCCAGTAAACCTTCTATGTTTTTGTACTTGTACTTAACCCCTACATCTGTATTACTTTCAAGCTGAGAAGACATCCATGACTCAACACTTACGTTTGGAGCAGTGTTAGGACTTTTGGTAATAACATTAATTACACCTGCAACAGCTTCCGATCCATACAAGGTAGAAGCCGGACCTTTAACCACCTCTACTCTATTAACCAAACTATTAGGAATACCGCTTAATCCATATACTGTAGCCAATCCGCTAACAATTGGCATTCCATCAATTGTAACCATCGTATAAGGACCTTCCATACCATTTATATGAATATCTCCTGTACTGCACACATTGCAGTTTATTTGAGGTATTACTCCATTTACCATTTGCATAGCATCAAATAAACTAGAGGTAGGATTTTTTTGAAATAATTTAGGAGTAATTACATCAACTGAAATAGGTGATTCATTTTTTGATATTTCTTGCAGCGTACCGGACACAACTACCTCATTCAAGGCATTTGTAAATTCCTTCAAAACTATTACAACGGAATTCTGCTTAATAGAATCAATAGTAACTTTCACTTCGTTATCCTCAAAACCAACGCATTTTGCCAAAATAGTATATCTACCATAACGAGGCGTTTTTAATGAAAACTTACCATTTTCATCACTTACAGTCCCCAACTGCGCACCTTTTATTCCTACAGTGACAAATGGAACTGTGCCACTACTGGAACGAACTACACCTGACACAACTTGGCCCAACACATTACTAGGAAGATAAATCAACACAAATACTAAAAAGAATACCGTTTTCATTTTAAGCAATTATACAAAATAAATTTAGACCAGTCTAAATTTTTATTTATATTTACATAAATAATTTATTCATGCATTCCAATACCGAAGAAAACTATTTAAAGGCTATTTACAAACTAGCCGAACTAAATGACCATTTAGCAGTAAGCACCAACTCTATTGCCAATCAAGTTAAAACAAAGGCTGCGTCAGTGAGTGATATGCTTAAACGACTACACAACAAAAAGCTTATCAATTACGAAAAATACAAAGGTGTAACACTATCTGCAAAAGGGAAAAAAGAGGCTCTTCATATTATTCGCAAACACCGTTTGTGGGAACTATTCTTAGTAGAAAAACTTTCCTTTGCATGGGATGAAGTTCATGAAGTAGCTGAGCAATTAGAGCATATACACTCAGACGAATTAGTAGATAAGCTAGATAAATTTTTAGGGTACCCTAAATTTGACCCTCATGGAGATCCTATTCCAGACAAAAACGGCATAATGCACACCCGAAAAACAAAATTGTTATCAGAGATTAAAACAAACATCAAATGCGTTGTTACAGGGGTAATTGACCACACCTCTACTTTCTTAAAGTATCTCGATAAAATTAAAATCAAAATTGGTGACGAAATAAAAGTTACAGAAATAAACGAGTACGACAACTCATTACACATTATACTAAAAAAGCAAAACTCGCTTTACATAAGTAATACTATTGCTAAAAACATTATTGTAGAGTTAGAATAACCATATGCAACCTATCATAGATTTTCTTACAAGCATTAATCCTATTTGGGCAGCTTTGCTTGCAACCACATTTACTTGGTTTTTAACGGCACTCGGAGCCTCTCTTGTGTTTTTCTTTAAAACAATGGACAGAAAAATACTCGATCCTCTTTTAGGATTTACGGGAGGAGTAATGATTGCAGCCAGCTTTTGGTCATTGTTAGCGCCTGCAATCGAAATGTCAGAAGGCAAATCATTGCCGGCCTGGTTTCCACCTGCGGTAGGCTTTTTGGCTGGAGCACTTTTTTTGTATGGATTAGATAAAGTACTACCTCATTTACATATTAACTTTAAAGAATCGGAAAAAGAAGGAGTTAAAACAGATTGGCATCATACCATTTTGCTTGTTTTGGCAATAACTTTACACAACATTCCCGAAGGATTGGCAGTAGGCGTTGCTTTTGGAGCAGTAGCACATAACTTGCCACATGCCGATATTGGAGCTGCAATTGCACTAGCAATCGGTATTGGTTTGCAAAATTTCCCGGAAGGTATTGCTGTAGCTATGCCTCTTAGAAGACAAGGGGTGAGTCGTGCAAAAAGCTTTTGGTGGGGACAATTGTCTGCCATTGTTGAGCCAGTAGCTGGAGTAATTGGTGCCATTGCTGTTTTATACGCACAACCAATATTGCCCTATGCGCTTTCATTTGCAGCAGGCGCTATGATATACGTAGTAGTGGAAGAAGTAATACCCGAAACTCAACGAGATAAATATACAGATCGATCTACCCTAGGCTTAATTATTGGATTCATTATTATGATGGCTTTAGATGTTGGATTAGGCTAAGGTTTAGATTAGTCTAAATTTTACTAATTTTGTTCGTACAATAAAATTTAGAGACGTTGTTGCACACTCATTTCTTTGGGACTAAATACAAAAACTATCAGCTTAACTGTTTGCTGGTTCTTATAATTGCAATTTCATCCTGTACAAACAACACAAAAAAGCAGCACCAAAAGGTTGATTTAATTGCACCGGATACAGTTTTAGCTGAATCCCCTACAACCATTTATTTAAAAGATGTTCCGTTACCTTCAGAAATAGATTTAACGAATTCCGCGCAAGAATATTATACAGCTTTAAACGGAAGATTTGAAGAGACCGTATTTATATCTCCTCCAAAAACAAACAATAAAGGTTTTAATGGTTTATTTAAATCCTTCACGATAGAAGATGGACTTCCTGTTGATATGATATTCACTTCGTATGCAGATAGTAAAGGAAACATCTGGTTCGGTACATCTGGCGGTGGATTAAGTTGCTACAACGGAAAACAGTTTACAAATTTCAATGCCAGTAACGGATTAGCGGGAAATCAAATTATTTCCATTTTAGAGGATAGTAAAAAAAATATTTGGGCGGGAACATACGGAAGCGGGCTATATAAGTACAACGGAAAAACATTCATGTGCTTCAATGAAAATAATGGCTTACCCAATAATTACATTACAGCTATATGCGAAGATAGTAATGGAAATTTATGGTTGGGGACAATTGAGAAAGGAGTGATTTTTTATGATGGAAAAACATTTAAAAATTATACAATTAAAGAAGGTCTTCCCAGTAACTTTATTTTATCTATTACTGAAGACTATACCAAAAAAATATGGATAGGCACAGAAAAAGGTATTGCGACCTTTAGTAACGAAAAGATTAACATAAATAGCAAATTAAAATTCTTATCAACTAGTAAAATAAGATGTCTCTACCAAGACAATGAAAACACCATGTGGATTGGCACCTCAGGAGCAGGGTTAATTGCATGCAAGGGAGATTCTACAAAAACATACTCTGTAAACGATGGAATACCTAGCAATATCATATTTACTATTTCTAAAGATAAAAATTCCGGGTTATGGCTTGGAACACCCTTAGGAGCTAGCTTTTTAAAAGATAATAAATTCACAAACTATACAACAAACGAGGGACTTCCAGAGAATGAAATAAGAAGCATTTGTTCCGATCTATCTGGTAATGTCTGGCTATCAACAATTGGAACGGGAGTGGCTTGCTTTTATGGAACCTCATTTACTAATTTTAATCAAGCTCATGGACTATCAGAGAGTATTATAACCGCTATAGAATCTGACTCTAATAAACATATTTGGCTTGGAACCTACGGTGGTGGTTTGATACAATCAACAGATACAGCATTCATTGTATATGGGAAAAACCAAGGTGTACCGCACAGTGTTGTTCATGCTGTAAAACGAACCAAAGATCATAAAATATGGATAGGTACAGAAAATGGATTAAGTTGCTTTTACAATAATAAATTTACTAATTACACTACAACCCAAGGACTGCCTTATAAAATAATCACTTCTATTGAAGAAGATAAATTTGGAAACTTATGGTTGGGATTTCAAGAAGGAGGGTTAAGTTATTTTGACCATTCAAAATTCGAAAATTACAGCACAAAAGAAGGACTGTTAAGTAATAAAATTAAAAACCTATACGTAGATACTAAAAACAGAATATGGATAAGTTATAGTGAGAATCTGAGTTGTTTTGATAAAAATAAATTTATAAACTATACATCTAAGCAAGGCTTATCTAACAACAAATGTAGAGATATTGTAGAAGATAAATTTGGCAATGTATGGATATCAACATATGGTGGTGGGATTAATCGATTTGACGGAACCAGCTTTTTAAATTTAACCACAAAAAATAATTTATCTAGTAATTCAGTTTTTCAACTTGAAATAGATTCATCAGGCCTGCTTATTGTTGCCGGGAATGAAGGTATTGATATTATTAGTGGCTTTAAAACTCCTAATCACAATACAATTCCTATTGAGAATAATTACAAAAATGACAAACTAAAAAACCTCGATTTTCAATTAGAATCGTTCAATTCATCTACAGGCTTTCCTTTTAGAGATATAATGATGAGCCAACGAACAGTAAAAAACGTAAATAAAAATACAACCTTGATAGCAAGTGGTTCTTCTAAAACAGGCTTGATACAATTTAATTTAAACGAACTAAATAGAAACAAAAATGCGTTGCAAACCGTTATACATAGCATTAAAATAAATAACAGATCGTTACCGTGGAGCACTTTATCTACAAGCATTTCAAATAGCGACAGCTCTATAATTACTGAAAATACTATTCAAGAAGGAATGCTATTCGGTACTTTTCTAAAAGAAGTAGAAGTTGATTCTATGAAACAATTGTACCAATCAATTAAATTTGATAGCCTAAGCAACTTTTATTACCAACCTCAAAATCTAATACTACCTTATCATTACAACGATATAACCATCGAATTCACTGCAATAGAACCTGCAAAACCGTTTGCCGTAAATTACCAATGGATGCTAGATGGGCAAGACGATAATTGGCAACCTGTTTCAAAAGAAACCAAAGTACATTACGGAAATTTAAGAGAAGGTGCTTATACGTTTAAACTCAAGTGTCAAAGCCCTGATGGTATTTGGAGTGAGCCTATTTCCTACCGTTTCAAAGTACAGCCACCTTTTTACAGAACGTGGTGGGCTTACTTGTTTTATTCTGCGCTAGCAGGCAGTTCTTTCATCTTAATTTATAGATGGCGAACAAGAGCCCTGTTGGAAGAGAAAAAAGAATTAGAAAAAATTGTAAAAGAACGCACGATACAGGTTGTTAAGCAAATGGAAATGGTTGAAGAACAAAAAGAATTAATTGAAAAACAAAAAGAAGAAGTTGAAGCACAGCATGAATTAATCGAAGAAAAAAACAAAGAAATAACGAGCTCCATTAATTATGCACTTCGCATACAGCACTCCATATTGCCTCCGGAAGATAGATTAAAACAAATTTTTTCCGAATATTTTATTGTTTACAAACCAAGAGATATTGTAAGTGGCGATTTTTATTGGGCCGAAATTACAGATAATAATTTTTTCTTTTCGGTAGCTGATTGCACCGGACATGGCATACCGGGTGCTTTTATGAGTTTGCTAAACATATCCTTAATGAATGAAGCGGTATTAAGCAAAGGCTACACCTCTCCTTCCGAAATATTTGGATTTGTGCGAAAAATACTAAACATATTTAGTGAACGTCAACAAAACAAAGATGGAATGGATGCCGTTTTATGTGTTTTAGACAAGTCTAAAAAAACATTACAATTTTCATGTGCCAATAATACACTATGGTTAGTCAGAAATAATGAGTTAATCGAATACGATTCCGACAACATGCCTGTTGGTAAATATTATGTTGACGCTCCATTTATGGTACACACACTGCAGTTGCAAGATGGAGATACAATCTACCTTACCACCGATGGATACCCGGATCAATTTGGAGGTGAGAAAGGAAAAAAATTCAAATCTAAAGCCCTAAAAGAGTTATTAGTGAAAATATCTCCACTTCCATTACTAGAACAACAAAATATTTTAGACAAAGCATTTGAAGATTGGAAAAAAGGATACGACCAAGTAGATGATGTGTGCCTAATGGGAATTAGAATTTAGACTAGCCTAAAATAACTGTAAATTATTATTCTCAGAAAATCTACTTTTTTTTCTTAATTTAAGCATTCACAATATTCACTTATGATTACTGCTGAAACTCATATAACGTTCGATAAAAAAAAGTATTCTAACGAAACTCTTATTTCTCTTTACAACAACATTTTACTACCAAGATTAATAGAAGAAAAAATGTTGTTACTACTCCGACAAGGAAAACTATCCAAATGGTTCTCCGGAATTGGCCAAGAAGCCATATCGGTAGGCACTTCCATGGCAATGAATAAAGAAGAGTATTTACTGCCCATGCACCGAAATTTAGGTTTGTTTACTTCACGCAATATTCCTTTAGTTAAATTATTTAACCAATTGCAAGGCAAAAAAGACGGCTTTACCAAAGGGAGAGATAGATCATTTCATTTTGGCACACAAGAGTATAAAATTGTTGGAATGATATCTCATCTCGGCCCGCAGCTTGGAGTAGCAGATGGAATAGCACTTGCCAACATCTTAAAAAAAGAAAAAAAAGCTACTCTTGTATTTACAGGAGATGGCGGTGCTAGTGAGGGTGATTTTCACGAATCATTGAATGTTGCTGCTGTTTGGAATTTACCTGTAATATTTGTAGTTGAAAATAATGGATATGGTCTATCAACCCCATCTAACGAACAATTCAAGTGCAAACAATTTATTGATAAAGGAATTGGCTACGGTATAGAAGCAATTCAGGTGGATGGAAACAATATTCTAGAAGTTTATAACACTGTTCAAAACCTTGCTGCATCTATCCGAGAAAAACCACGCCCAATTTTATTGGAATGTATTACCTTCCGCATGCGCGGACACGAAGAAGCATCCGGCACCAAATACGTACCCAAAGAGCTTTTTGATGTGTGGGGCAAAAAAGATCCTGTTGCTAATTATGAAAAATATTTGATTGAACAATCTATCTTAACAGCAACGGAAGTCGAACAAATTAGAGCTAAAACCAAGGCAGATATAGATACCGCAGTAAAAGAATCTTTTGTGGAAGAAAAAATTATTCCCATTACAAAAGAAGAACTGGACGATGTGTATGCTCCATTTATTGGCTCTTCCACTGCACCTGCGAATCAACACAAATCAGAAAAACGATTTATAGATGCAATATCAGATGGGCTACGATTGGCTATGCGTAAGCATTCCAACTTAGTTTTAATGGGACAAGATATTGCAGAGTACGGAGGTGTCTTTAAAATTACCGATGGTTTTGTTGAAGAATTTGGAAAAGGCAGAGTACGCAACACTCCACTTTGCGAATCCGCAATATTAGGCTCCGGATTCGGTCTATCTATAAATGGAATGAAAGCCATGGTAGAAATGCAGTTTGCCGATTTTGTAACAGAAGGGATGACACAAATTATAAACAACCTTGCAAAATCGCACTACCGTTGGGGACAAAAGGCTGATGTAGTAGTACGCATGCCTACAGGCGCGGGCGTAGGAGCTGGTCCATTTCATTCACAAAGTAATGAAGCCTGGTTTTTTCATACTCCGGGATTAAAGGTAGTGTATCCTGCATTTCCGAGTGATGCAAAAGGTTTATTGCTTAGCGCTTTTGAAGACCCTAATCCTGTTATGTTTTTTGAGCACAAAGCATTGTACAGAAGCATTAATGAAGAAATTTTTGAAGACTATTATACAGTAGAAATTGGCAAGGCTAAATTGCGCAAAGAAGGAAACGATTTATCTATCATAACATACGGACTAGGAGTACACTGGGCTCTAGAGATCTTACAAAAACACTCCAATATAAATGCCGACTTATTGGACTTACGTACCCTACTACCTTTCGATAAAGAAGCCATTAGTAAAACAGTAAAAAAAACAGGTAAAGTTTTAATATTGCACGAAGACACACTCGTAGGTGGTATTGGTGGCGAACTTTCTGCATTTATTTCAGAAAATTGTTTTGACAATTTAGATGCGCCTATACTGCGCTGTGGTAGCTTAGAAACTCCAGTGCCAATGTCTATTGAATTAGAAAATAATTTTTTAGCGAAATCTAGGTTAGAGGAACAATTACTGAAATTGTATAACTACTAAATTACACCTCCTTCTTAATTACTAGTAGAGCTCTAAAGGTATTGCAATTAGTTAGTTCTAGCCCAGTCATCCTGAGCAGAGTCGAAGGATTTTGAATGGGCTAACGCGTACCCTTCGACTAGGCTCAAGGTGACCGACCAACAAAATATTTAACCGTAATTAGACAGTAGAAGCTTTTGAAAAAAGCGCACTATCTGTCTTAGTACGGGTAACCCCAATTTAGTATTAGTAAGGCTTTCTTACTTATTCAAAAACACTAAAAGCCTTACTAATGCTTAGTTGTAGGCAGTTGTATTTTTCAACTGCCTATTTAGGGTTAAAAAAAAATTCGAATTTTGAAAAAAGTATTTGTCTGAATTTTTAAAATGTGAAATTGAACGAAACTCTCAGACTCTTACTGAATAATAATTTTCTTATTGTACAATTTATCATTGCTTGAGGCGCTAATGGTATACAAGCCCGGAGACAAATCAGAACCACTAGCCAATTGAATCATTAATGTTTCGCTATCTAATACAAACACATTGGAGTAATATTCTTTACCTAACACATCGTGCACCACAATTAGCACTTCCTCTCCAACGGCTCCATCAAACAATACATTTAGATTAGAACTACTAGCAGGATTAGGATAAACAGCAAACTTTCCGCTTTCTGATGTTAAACTTCCAAATTCCACCGCCACTAATTCAGAATAATCATACGCACCATTAAAATCGGTTTGCTTAAGGCGATAATAGGAAACTCCTTTGTATGGCTTAAAGTCATTAGTATCGTACTTTAATACCTGTGTGCTATTGCCCGCACCATCTACTTTGGCGACAAATTCATAATTAATTCCATCTTGTGTTTTTTCAATCGTAAAATAATCGTTGTTGGTTTCGGTGGCGGTAGTCCACTTCAATTTAGCATATTCGTTGTTTATATTCTCAACTGTAAAGGTTAGCAATTCTATTGGCAAACCAACCATACAAGAACCGGCTAACTGTGAGGTATTCCAAGTGCCATTATCGGTCGCAGTGGCAGTAACACTTTCTCCATTATTTATGGTTAAACTACCTAAGCTCCAAGCGCCACTTCCGTTAGCAGTAGCTGTTCCTAAATAGGTCATGGCATCCTCGCAATTGCCTGTTGTGTTTTTAAACACTTCTACCAAAGCATTTGCAGGGGCTGTACCGGAAGCAGAAGTACCAGAAAATGCAGACACAACCGGAGATGCAAAATTAGTATTTCCGGCACCTTGCAAATCAATACCTGCGCTGGTATTGGAATAAATTAAATTTCGAGATATTAAATTGTTAGGGTCTTGAATCACTACTATTCCGTTGGCATTCTGAGTAATTATATTCCTATCTCCGGAAGCAGAAGATCCTCCTATAGTATTATTGGTACAATCTGCATCCCAATAAATGCCAAAGCGTTGGTCTCCTTGAGCCCCACCTGTCAGCAAACTGCCCGTACTAGCCCCACCACCAATATAGTTTCCTTTAACTTGAGCTCCTTCTAACCTACTGCCATAAATACCATACAAATCATTTCCAGATATTACATTGCCTTCTCCAGCAGCAGAACCTCCTATATATATTGCTGTTGAAGGGAAACACTTTATAAGCACAACACCCGACTCTTGAGCACTAGATGCTACAAAAGAAGTACCATTGGCTTGGGGACCAATGTAATTGCCTTGTACCTTAATCTCTCCACTCGAGTTTTCAATATCTATCCCTGCTGTAATATTTCCGGAAATTACATTTCTATCGGATGCTGCGGAACCACCTATTGTTAC